>NZ_JBEYRK010000003.1:267688-474682 GCF_040704065.1 Streptomyces sp. NPDC047869 | reverse complement strand
GTGCCAGTTGTCCTGCCAAGGGCATGGCTGGTTGGCTACGTTCGGGAGGGATAACCGCTGAAAGCATCTAAGCGGGAAGCCTGCTTCGAGATGAGTATTCCCACCTCCTTGAGAGGGTAAGGCTCCCAGTAGACGACTGGGTTGATAGGCCAGATATGGAAGCCGGGTAACCGGTGGAGTTGACTGGTACTAATAGGCCGAGGGCTTGTCCTCAGTTGCTCGCGTCCACTGTGTTGGTTCTGAAACCACGAACAGCCCCATGCTGCCACAGCGTGGACGGTTGTCAGTTTCATAGTGTTTCGGTGGTCATAGCGTGAGGGAAACGCCCGGTTACATTCCGAACCCGGAAGCTAAGCCTCACAGCGCCGATGGTACTGCAGGGGGGACCCTGTGGGAGAGTAGGACGCCGCCGAACAATTCTTGGGAAAACCCCCGCATCGAAAGATGCGGGGGTTTTCTGCGTTCCGGACACTATTCGGCCCCCAAGGGGGACCGAGAATGCCTGTGTCTCAGAGCCGGCCGGCCGCCTTGAGAGCCAGATAGGCGTCCGCCAATGCGGGGGCCAGATCATCGGGTGCCGCGTCCACGACCGTCACGCCATGCCGGCGCAACTGCTCAGCCGTGCGTCGCCGTTCGGTCTGTGCCTGCGCCCCGGCAGCGGCCTCGTACACGGCCTCCGCGTCACCGCGGGCCTGCGCCATTCGCGCGATGCGAGGATCGGCGACCGAGGCCACCACCACCGTGTGGCGTTGGGTGAGCTGGGGCAGCACGGGCAGCAGGCCCTGCTCCACGGGGGCGGCGTCGAGCGTCGTGAGCAGGACGATCAGGGAGCGACGCGGAGCCGTACGGAGAGCGGTCGCCGTCAGACCGCGCGCGTCCGTTTCCACAAGTTCCGGTTCCAGTGCGGCCATCGCGTTGACCAGGGAAGGCAGGACGTCACCGGCGGCGCGGCCCCGGACCCGGGCGCGGACCCGGCGGTCGTAGGCCAGAAGTTCGACACGGTCGCCGGCTCGGGAGGCGAGAGCCGCCAGGAGCAGGGCCGCGTCCATCGATGCGTCCAGGCGTGGGATGTCACCCACGCGCCCGGCCGATGTGCGGCCGGTGTCGAGGACCAGGAGGATGTGACGGTCCCGCTCAGGCCGCCAGGTACGCACCGCGACCGTGGACTGCCGGGCGGTGGCCCGCCAGTCGATCGAGCGGGTGTCGTCACCGGGAACGTACTCCCGCAGGCTGTCGAACTCGGTGCCTTCACCGCGGGTCAGCACGCTCGTGCGGCCGTCCAGCTCGCGCAGTCGGGCGAGTTTGGACGGCAAGTGCTTGCGGCTGGTGAACGGGGGCAGGACTCGCACCGTCCAGGGCACCTTGTGCGTGCCCTGGCGGGAGAAGAGGCCGAGGGGGCCGTAGGAGCGGATCGTGACGCGGTCGGCCTGGCGGTCGCCGCGCCGGGTGGGGCGCAGCCTGGTCGTCACGCGTCGGCGTTCGCCGGCCGGGACGGTGACGCGATGTCGTGAGCCCGCGCCCTCGGTGCCGGGCTGCCAGCTGCTGGGCGGCCATGCGTCCCGCAGGTGGGCGCGCAGGGGGCGGCTGGTCGGGTTGGTGACGGTGAGGGTGACGTCCGCGGTCTCCCCGAGGCGTGTGGAGGTGTCGCCGGAGCGGGACAGGCCGAGCCGTCGTACGGGAGCCGCGAGGGCGAAGTCGCAGGCGCAGGCCAGGGCGATGGAGCCGTTGACGGCGAGGATGCCCGTCCAGCCCGGCTCCAGGATGCCGATGGGGATCGACCCGAGGGCCGCCAGGAGGGCGGCGCGTCCGGTGAGTGCCATCAGCGGGGGACGGGGACGTGGGCGAGGATGGCGTTGATGACGGAGTCGGTGGTCACGCCCTCCATCTCGGCCTCGGGCCGCAGCTGGATCCGGTGGCGCAGGGTGGGCAGGGCCAGAGCCTTCACGTCGTCGGGGATGACGTAGTCACGGCCGGTCAGCCAGGCCCAGGCGCGTGAGGTGGCCAGCAGAGCGGTCGCGCCGCGCGGGGAGACGCCGAGGGTGAGGGAGGGCGACTCACGGGTGGCGCGGCAGATGTCCACCACATAGGCGGTGATCTCGGGGGAGATGGTCGTCTTGGCGACCGCTGCGCGCGCCGCCTCCAGGTCGGCCGGGCCGGCGACCGGGCGTACGCCGGCGGCGCGCAGGTCGCGGGGGTTGAAGCCGGAGGCATGGCGGGTCAGGACGTCGATCTCGTCCTGGCGGGAGGGCAGTGGGATGGTCAGCTTGAGGAGGAAGCGGTCCAACTGGGCCTCGGGGAGAGGGTAGGTGCCCTCGTACTCCACCGGGTTCTGGGTCGCGGCGACGAGGAACGGCTCGGGGAGCGGGCGTGGTGTGCCGTCGACCGTCACCTGGCGTTCCTCCATGGCTTCCAACAGGGAGGACTGGGTCTTGGGCGGGGTGCGGTTGATCTCGTCCGCGAGTAGCAGGTTCGTGAACACCGGGCCGGGCTGGAAGGAGAACTCGGCGGTCCGCGTGTCGTAGACGAGGGAGCCGGTGATGTCGCTCGGCATCAGGTCGGGGGTGAACTGGACTCGTTTCGTGTCGACTTCGAGTGCGGATGCGAGTGCGCGGACGAGCAACGTTTTGGCGACTCCAGGGACTCCTTCCAGGAGAACGTGTCCGCGGCAGAGAAGGGCGACGACGAGGCCGGTCACGGCGGGGTCCTGGCCGACCACGGCTTTGGCGATCTCGGCGCGCAGGGCTTCCAGGGAGGCGCGGGCCGCGTCCGGGTTCCCGGTGGTCCCGGCGTTGTCAGTGGTCGGGTCCATCATGAACGGCGAACCTCTCTTTCGAGGGCGTCGAGTTGGTCGGTGAGTGCGATGAGGGCCGCGTCGTCGCCGGGCGGCGGTCCGAAGAGGAGGGGGTGCAGGTTCTGCCCGTCGCCGTGGAGATGGGCGGAGAGGGCGGGAAGCAGGGCTTCGGGCGCGTGCGCCTGGGCGGCGGGGACGCCGACGAGTGGGGCGAGACGCGTGCGGGTGGTGGAGCGAAGAGCCGCGGCCGCGCGGTCGCGGGCGTTGGCCTTGCGGTAGAGACGGGCGCGGCCTTCGGCGGTCTCCGAGGCGCGGATCGCGACCGGGAGCTTTTCGGGCACGAGCGGGCCGAATCGGCGTGCCCTCCAGAAGGCGGCGAGCACCGCGGCGATGAACAGCTGCAGGGTGCCCCAGAGCCAGCCGGACGGCAGCAAATCGAGGAACGTCTTCTGGCCGCCGGAGTCGGCGGTCGAGCCGTCGGAGAGTGAGGGGAGGTACCAGACCAGATGGGGACGGGAGCCGAGGAGCTGGAGGGCGAGCGAGGCGTTGCCCTGTTCGTCGAGGCGCTTGTTGTGGAGGATGTCGGGCGCGCCGAGCACTACGGTGTCGCCGTCTCCGGAGGCCGCCGGGACGCGGAGCAGGGTGGCGAGGCGTTCGCTGGGGTAGCAGGAGTCGGCGTCGAGGTGGGTGGTGGTGTAGCGGATGCCGCCGGTGTCGGCGCTGCCCGCGCGCCGGGCTTCGGGAAGGGCGCAGCCGGGGGCGAGCGTCGATCCCATGCTGGTGGCGGGGTCCGCGGTGACCCCGGGCACGAGGCGTTCGACGGACCAGCTTCCGGCGGCGACGAGGACGGTGCGTCCGCCGGAGGCCGCGGTGGCGGAGTGCAGCCGGGTCTGTTGCCGGTGGGTCAGCAGATCGGGCACGGCGACCAGGAGGGTGGTGTTCGGTCCGGCCGCGGCGCGTGCCGCGCCGAGCGTGGTGACGACGCGCGTGGAGACGCCCCGATCGGCGAGGAGTTCGGCGACGGCTCGGCTGCCGTAGGGGTCGGCCGAGCGCGGGTCGAGTGCGCCGTGCCGGGCCTGGGAGCGGACGGCGGCGATCGCGACGGCGGCGACCAGGAGCAGCACCACGGCGAGTGCGATGCCCCGCGAGCGGGTCCACAGCCGGCGGGCGGTGGGCGATGCCGAGGTGGCCGGCAGCGTGGCGGTGCTCATTCGGTGGCCCTCCGGCTGGTGCTGTGGGCCGTGCTGGTGGCGTTGTTCGCGAGGTCGGGCCGGCTGCGTTCCAGGGCGCGGTCGAGTTCGGCGATGCGCTGGTACGCCTGCTCGTCGGATCGGCGCCCGCCGTATGTGACGTCGTCGAATTCGTGGGCGGCGGAGCGCAGCCGGTCCGTGTGCGCGGGGAGGGCGCGGCCGGCCTCGGCTGCGGCTTCGTCGGCGGTGCGGCCGGGGCGCACGTCGAGCAGGGCCCGCTCCTCCAGGGAGCGGACGATGGCCCGCATGCGCTCCTGGACGGCGTGGTTCCAGTGGCCCTGGGCGGCGTGGGCCTCGGCGGCAGCCCGGTGCTCGGCGGCGCTGCGGGGGCGGTCGTCGAACAGGGGGGCGGTGGAGAAGGGCGGGCGGCGGGGGGTGCCCAGGCGCCACCACAGGGCGGCCAGGACGGCCACGACGAACAGGGCAACGACGAGAAGGCCGAGCGCGCCGCCCGGTGTCGCGGACGCCGCGGTGTCCAGCAGATGGCCGGCCCAGTCCCAGAACGCGTTCAGGGCCCGTTGGATCAGGCTGGGGTCGTTCTCGTGGTACATCCGCTTCGACAACTCGCGGCGCGCTGCTGCCCGCGCAGGGTCACGCGGAATGGTGACCGGCGGCTCGTCGCCCGAGCCGCCGGCCGCCAGGACGCCGGCGCGGGCCGTGACGCCCAGCAGGCCGCGTACGGCCGATCCGGCGGCGCCCGGCAGGGCCGGTACCGCCGTGAACACTTCCCCCGTCAGGCTCACCGCATCAGCTCCCCGGTACGGGGCCGGGGGCAGGGGCGCCGGGGCCGTTCCCCTGGACACCGGCGGCGCGGGCCAGTTCGAGGTCGAGGGCCTCGCGGCGGATGCGCTGGTCGATGTACAGCAGCACGGTGACGCCCGCGGTGATCGGCAGCGTGACCATGGCGCCGATCACCGAGCCGATGCCACTGATGATCAGGAAGGTCCAGCCGGCGCTCTGGCTGGCGGTGGTGAAGAAAGTCGTCATGCCGGTGCCGCCGACGGCACCGGCGATGAGGGCGAAGGGGATCACGACGAGCGACGAGACGATGTTGGCGATGATCCCGGCGAGCATCTGGATGCCCAGGACGCGCCACCAGGAGCCGCGCACCAGCTTTGCGGAGCGGGTCATCGACTTCACGACGCTCTGCCGCTCCAGCATCAGCGCGGGCGAGGCGAGGGAGAAGCGGACGGTCAGCCAGATCGCGACGACGAGGGCGGCCAGCATGCCGAGGACGAGCAGGGCGATACCGGCTCCCTCGTTCCCGCCGAGGGTGAGGACGAGGATGCCGGGCAGCGCGCCGCCCAGCACCACGCCCACGGAGATGAGCCCGAGCAGCAGGAGCAGACCGAACAGCTTGGGCACCTGCGGGCGGGCGTCCCGCCAGGCCTCGCCGGTGCTGACCGGCTTGCCGAGGACGGCACGGCTGGTGACGGTCGTCAGCAGCGCTGTCGCGACGATGGAGCCGATGACCGAGATCACGGCAACGACGGAGGTGCCTGCCATGAGCGCTCCGAGAGCCCGGAGTATCTCGCTTCCGGAGGCGCTCGGGTCGCCGAGGGTGTCGGCGGTCTCGCTGTCGTTGAGCAGGAAGCCCTGCAGCAGGATCATGCCGAGCTGGGTGACCACCGCGACCGTCAGCGAGATGCCGAGGACCGTGCGCCAGTAGGTGCGCATGGTGGAGACGGCGCCGTCGAGGATCTCGCCGACGCCGAGCGGGCGCAGCGGGATCACGCCGGGCTTGGCCGCGGGCGGGGGCCCGCCCCAGCCGCCGCCCCAGGGCCCCCCGTAGCCGCCGGGGGCGCCGTAACCGCCGTACCCGCCGGGCGGGCCGCCGTAGGAGCCTCCTCCGGGGCCGCCGGACGGGCCGCCGCCCCAGCCCATGCCGGGCGGCGGCGGTGGCGGCGGGGCCTGGCCGGGGCTCGGGGCGCCCGTGGGCGCGGACCACTGACCGGGTGGGGGCTGCTCGTTGGACCACTTCGCGCCTGGTGCCTGCGCGTCCGGGCCCGGCTGCGCGGTGGGCTCGGCGGGGCCAGGGCGGTCGGCGGGCTCGGCGGGGCCGGACGCGCCGGGTTCCCGCCCGTCGGACGACGGGGCGGATCCGGGCGAGGCCCAGCCCGGAGTGTCAGTCATCGAAGCTCCTTCACGGTGCCCGTCCGCGGACGCGGCGGCAGGTTGGCAGACATCGTGCCATGGGGCGGTCATCGGAGGACCGGCCGCGGTAGGCGCTGGACGCCTTCAATTGTCCGCCGGTTCCGGGGCAGACTGACCGCATGGCTGATCAGTACGCGCAATCCGGCGAGGACAAGCGGCCGGCCGAGATACCTGCGATCCGATGGGAGGAACCGCCTGAAGGCCCCGTGGTGGTCCTTCTCGACCAGACGAGGCTGCCGGCCGAGGAGGTCGAGCTGGTGTGCACGGACGCGCCGGCGCTGGTGGAGGCGATCCGTTCGCTCGCCGTGCGTGGGGCTCCGCTGCTCGGGATCGCCGGGGCGTACGGCGTCGCGCTCGCCGCCGCGCGGGGGTTCGACGTCGAGGAGGCCGCGGCGGCGCTCGAGAGCGCCCGGCCCACCGCCGTGAACCTCTCCCTCGGGGTGCACAGGGCGGCGTCCGCTCATCGCGCCGCGCTCGCCAGTACCGGTGACCCGACGGCGGCGGCGACTGCGGCGCTGGCCGCGGCGCGAACCGTGCACCAGGAGGACGCCGAGGCCAGTGGGCGGATGGCGGTCCACGGGCTGGCGCTGCTGGACGAACTGCTGCCCGGCGGCGGGCACCGCATCCTGACCCACTGCAACACCGGGGCACTGGTTTCGGGTGGGGAGGGGACGGCGTTCGCGGTGGCCCTCGCCGCGCACCGGGCCGGGCGGCTGCGCAGGCTGTGGGTGGACGAGACGCGTCCGCTGCTGCAGGGCGCCCGTCTGACGGCGTACGAGGCGGCACGGCGCGGTATGGCGTACACCCTGCTCACCGACAACGCGGCCGGGTCGCTGTTCGCGGCGGGTGAGGTGGACGCGGTGCTGGTCGGCGCGGACCGGATCGCGGCTGACGGTTCGGTGGCGAACAAGGTGGGGAGCTATCCGCTCGCGGTGCTCGCCCGGTACCACCATGTGCCCTTCATCGTGGTGGCTCCGGTGACGACGGTGGATCCCGGCACTCCGGACGGGGCGTCCATCGAGGTCGAGCAGCGTCCCGGGTACGAGGTGACCGACGTCCTGGCCCCTCAGATGCCGGTGACGGGAGCCGGTGGCGGTATCGCGGTGGCGCCGCTGGGGACCCAGGCGTACAACCCGGCGTTCGACGTGACGCCGCCCGAGCTGGTGACCGCGATCGTCACCGAGGAGGGGGCGGTCTCGCCCGTGACGGCCGAGGCGCTCGCCGAGCTGTGCGCCCGGTCGCGCCAGGTGACGTCCGGCTGAGGGACGGGGCGACCGACGTGGCGGCCCCTCCGTCCGGCGGCGACGCGCGGGCGGAGGGGTCGTGACAGGCCTGGGAACGAAGTGGCCGGGCCGGGTTCGCGCGGGGTGAGTGGGCTCTGCCGTCCACGCCTGGGTGTTCCGGCACCGATTCGAGCGTGAGAAGGCAAGGGAGGGCCCGGCGGCGGCATGATCGGCGGACCCGGCGACGCCGGGGGCAGACAGTGACGGCTCCGTACGACTATCGTCACAGGCCAGTGAGCTGTCTCACCTGCGCCTCTGTCGTCGTTACGAGAATGGGATGATGTCGTTTATGAAGGGACGAGTCCTTGTCGTCGACGACGACACCGCACTGGCCGAGATGCTCGGCATCGTGCTGCGTGGTGAAGGTTTTGAGCCGTCTTTCGTAGCCGACGGTGACAAGGCGCTGGCCGCTTTCCGGGAGTCCAAGCCCGACCTGGTGCTGCTCGACCTGATGCTGCCCGGCCGGGACGGCATCGAGGTCTGCCGCCTGATCCGGGCCGAGTCCGGGGTGCCGATCGTGATGCTCACGGCCAAGAGCGACACCGTGGACGTCGTCGTGGGCCTGGAGTCGGGCGCCGACGACTACATCGTGAAGCCGTTCAAGCCGAAGGAACTGGTGGCCCGCATCCGGGCGCGGCTGCGGAGGTCGGAGGAGCCGGCGCCGGAGCAGCTCACCATCGGTGACCTGGTGATCGACGTGGCCGGGCACTCGGTGAAGCGCGACGGGCAGTCGATCGCGCTGACCCCGCTCGAGTTCGATCTGCTGGTCGCGCTCGCCCGCAAGCCGTGGCAGGTGTTCACCCGCGAGGTGCTGCTCGAGCAGGTGTGGGGCTACCGTCACGCCGCGGACACGCGGCTGGTCAATGTGCATGTCCAGCGGCTGCGCTCCAAGGTCGAGAAGGACCCGGAGCGGCCGGAGATCGTGGTGACCGTCCGTGGTGTCGGATACAAGGCCGGACCGAGCTGACATGTCCGGGGACAGTGCCGCTTCGGCCCCCGGCCGGTCCGGGGCCCGTCCGGAGCGGCCTGTCGGCCGGAGGACGACGGGTTCGCGCTGCGGACGCCTCTTCGAGGGCGGTCTGCTGCAGGGCGGGGTTCAGGGCAGCCCGGTCCTCCGCCTGTTCATGCGCTGGGTGCGGCGTCCACTGCTGCCCGTCATGCGGTTGTGGCGGCGCAACATCCAGCTCAGGGTCGTCGCCACGACCCTGCTGATGTCGCTGGGCGTCGTCCTGCTGCTGGGCTTCGTCGTCATCGGGCAGGTGCGCAACGGTCTCCTGGACGCGAAGGTCAAGGCGTCGCAGAGCCAGGCCACCGGCGGCTTCGCGGTGGCCAAGCAGAAGGCCGACGAGGCCGTCGGCGGCAACGGCACGGCCCCGGTGTCCGGTGCCGACACCGACACCACCGAGGGACAGCAGTCGCAGAACGTCATCCAGTGGATGAGCGACCTCGTCGAGTCGCTGTCCAGCGGTGGCGCCGGCGCGTTCGACGTCGTGACGCTGCCCGTGGGCGACGACAGCGGGGGCGGGCGCAGCCCGCGCGGCTCCGGGAAAGTGAACCCGTCCTCCAGCGTGCCCGCCGACCTGCGCGACCGCGTCAACAGCAGCACGACGGCTGCCCAGAGCTACACCCGGATCGTCTACTCCAACGCCAAGGGGTCCCAGCCGGCGCTGGTCATCGGCAAGCAGGTCAATGACCCCAACGGCCGCCCCTACGAGCTGTACTACCTCTTCCCGCTCACGCAGGAGGAGAAGTCCCTGAGCCTGGTCAAGGGCACGCTCGCGACCGCGGGACTCTTCGTCGTCGTACTTCTCGGGGCGATCGCCTGGCTGGTGGTGCGGCAGGTGGTCACGCCGGTACGGATGGCGGCCGGGGTCGCGGAACGGCTGTCCGCCGGGCGGCTGCAGGAGCGGATGAAGGTCACCGGCGAGGACGACATCGCCCGCCTGGGCGAGGCCTTCAACAAGATGGCGCAGAACCTGCAGGTGAAGATCCAGCAGATGGAGGACCTGTCGCGGATGCAGCGGCGGTTCGTCTCCGACGTCTCGCACGAGCTGCGTACACCGCTGACGACCGTGCGGATGGCCGCCGACGTCATTCACGAGGCGCGGGAGGACTTCGACCCGGTGACCGCCCGGTCGGCCGAGCTGCTCGCCGACCAGCTCGACCGGTTCGAGTCACTGCTCGCGGACCTGCTGGAGATCAGCCGTTTCGACGCGGGCGCCGCGGCACTGGAGGCCGAGCCGATCGACCTGCGCAACGTGGTGCGCCGGGTGGTCGGCGGGGCCGAGCCGCTCGCCGAGCGCAAGGGCACCCGTATCCGCGTGATCGGCGACCAGCAGCCCGTCGTCGCCGAGGCCGACGCCCGGCGGGTGGAGCGCGTCCTGCGCAACCTCGTCGTCAACGCCGTCGAGCACGGCGACGGCAAGGACGTCGTCGTCAGGCTCGGCGCCGCGGGTGGCGCGGTCGCCGTGGCGGTGCGCGACTACGGCGTGGGTCTCAAGCCCGGTGAGGCGACCCGGGTCTTCAGCCGCTTCTGGCGGGCCGACCCGGCACGCGCGCGTACCACCGGCGGTACCGGCCTCGGCCTCTCGATCGCCCTGGAGGACGCCCGTCTGCACGGCGGCTGGCTGCAGGCCTGGGGCGAGCCGGGCGGCGGCTCCCAGTTCCGGCTGACCCTGCCACGCACCGCTGACGAGCCCCTGCGGGGTTCGCCGATACCGCTGGAGCCGAAGGACTCGCGACGCAATCGCGGACTCGACGACGCGGGCCTGTCCCGCGGGAGTGAGGAGAAGCGGGCGACCGTTCCGGTGCAGCCGGGCGGCGGCCAGGTACCGCCGCTGCCCGCGCGCGCCTCGCGTCTTGCCACGGTGACGCCCGCCGTCGATCCGAGCGCGCTGCCCGGCAACGGCGCGCGCGTGGTGCCCCGGCCGGCCGGCGGCGCACGGCGTCCCGAGGACAGAAGCGGCCCGCAGCAGGCGGCCGACACAGACGCGGACCGTCCGGATCGGGCCGGACCCGAGGACGCGACCGAGCCAGGGGAGGCATTTCGTGGGCGATGACCGCGAGGGGGGCGCCCGGCACCGTCCGGGACGCGCGGTGGCCTACGCAGTCTGCGGGGCCGTTCTGCTGTCCGGGTGCGCGTCGATGCCCGACAGCGGGGATCTGCGGGACGTCGAGTCCACGCCGCGGCAGGACACCGGCGTGCGCGTGTTTGCCATGCCGCCCGCCGAGGACGCCGAGCCCAGCGAGATCATGCAGGGTTTCCTCGAGGCGCTGACCAGCGACGATCCGGAGTACGACACCGCGCGGAAGTATCTGACGGCGGACGCCGCGCGCACCTGGCATCCGGAACAGTCGGCCACGGTCCTGGCGAACGGGCCGAGCGTCGTGCCCAACCACCAGCCGCCCGGCCGGGAGGCCGCCGACACGCTCACCTACGTCCTCGCGGGCACCCGGGTCGCCACCGTCGACGCAAAGCAGGCCTACGCGCCCGCCGACGGGTCCTACCGCAACGAGGTCCACCTCGCCAAGGACGCCAAGAGCGGGCAGTGGCGCATCGGCTCGCTTCCTCAGGGCGTCGTCATGGGCAAGACGGACTTCCAGCGCAACTACATTTCGGTCAGCAAGTACTACTTCGCCTCCACCACGACGGTGCAGACGACCGGGCAGCCGGTCGCGGTCGCCGACCCGGTGTTCGTCCGCAGCAAGGTGGATCCGATGACCCAGGTCGTCCGGTCCTTGCTGGACGGGCCCACCAGCTGGCTCGGCCCGGTGGTCAGGTCCAGCTTCCCGACCGGGACGGCCCTGCGGAAGGGGGTGTCGGGGCTCGCGCCGGACGACCAGAACAGGCTGACGGTGCCGCTTAACGTCAAGGCCTCCCGGATCGGCTCCGCCCGGTGCGCGGAGATGGCGACCCAGCTGCTCTTCACGCTGCGGAACCTGACGCCGACGCTGGAGTCGGTCGAGCTGCAGGGACCCGGCGGACACCGGCTGTGCGACCTGGCCGAGGAGGAGGCCGAGTCGGCCGCCTGGCACGCCTCGGCGCAGCGCCCGGACAACCTCTACTTCCTCGACGGCAAGCACCGGCTGGTGCGGCTGCCCACCGGGAGCGGCTCCGGGACCAGCGCCGTCCCGGTGCCGGGCCCGCTGGGCCAGGGGGAGCGGCAGCTGAGGTCGGTGGCCGTCTCGCGGGACGAGCACAGCGTCGCCGGGATCGGCGCCGACGGCAGGAACCTGTACGTGACGTCGCTGGAGCCGGACGGGTCGCTCGGGGGCCCGGTGGTCAGCAGCCAGGGGGTGGGCGCGGACGACCGGCTCACCACGCCGAGCTGGGACGCCGGCGGCGACCTGTGGGTGGCCGACCGCGACCCGCGCGATCCCAAGCTGTACGTCGTGAAGCAGGGCGTCGGCAAGGCCGTCCGGGTCACCGTCCCCGATCTGCCCGGACACATCAAGGACGTGCGGGTGGCCGCCGACGGGGCGCGGGTCGCGCTGGTCGTGGAGAAGGACGGCAAGCAGTCGCTGCGTATCGGCCGGATCGCGCGCGACGAGGACTCCGGGGAACGTCCCGCGGTCGTCGAACTGCGTTCCGCCGCGCCCGATCTGGAGCAGATCACCGCCATGTCCTGGGCGGGGGACAGCCGGCTGGTCGCCGTCGGTCTCGAACAGGGCGGCGTGCACCAGATGCGGTATGTGCAGGTCGACGGCTCCGCGCTGGACGGTCCGGCGCCGGCCGCGCTGTCCGGCGTGATGGCGATCGCCGCGTCCGAGGACGAGCGGGTGCCGCTGGTGGCCTACTCGGAGGACGACGGTGTCGTGCGGCTGCCGTCGGGGGCGCAGTGGCAGAAGGTGGACAAGGACGGGACGGCACCGGTCTACCCGGGCTGACCGGAACCGGGTCGGGCCGGCCCGGGTTGTCCACAGGTCGTTGTCCACAGGGGTGGCGGACCGTCCCGGACCTCGGCACAGTGGTGCCCATGCGGGGGTGGTGGCGGGACCTCACCGACCTGGTGCTGCCGACCGAGTGTGCGGGCTGCGGGGCACCTCGTACGGCGCTGTGCCCGCGCTGCCGAACCGTCCTCAGGGCAACCCCGCCGCGCCGGGTGCGGCCGCTGCCGGAGCCGCCCGGGCTGCCGGTGGTGCACGCGGTGGCCCCCTACGGAGGAGCGGTACGGGAGCTGCTCCTCGCCCACAAGGAGCGCGGCGCGCTCGCCCTCGCGGGCGTGCTGGGCGCCGCCCTGGCGACCGCGGTGCGCGCCGGTCCCGGACCGGTCGGCCCCGGTACGGACCCGCCGGTACGACGCGGGACGGCGACCGTGCTGCTCGTGCCGGTGCCCTCCGCCAGCTGGGCCGTGCGGGCGCGTGGGCACGATCCGGTGCGGCGGATGGCGCTCGCGGCGGCCGGGGAGCTGCGGCGCACCGGGACACCGGCCAGGGTCGCCGCCGTGCTGCGGCAGCGGCGGGTGGTGGCGGACCAGGCGGGGCTCGATGCGCGCGGGCGCCTGGAGAACCTCGCGGGCGCACTGGAGGTGACGGCGGGCGGGGCTCGGCTGCTGGCCGGAGGCCGGGTGGTGCTCGTCGACGACCTGATCACGACCGGAGCGACTCTCACGGAGGCGGCGCGGGCCCTGCGGGAGGTGGCCGTAATCCACCGCGATGGCGCAACCGCTGTGTACGCGGGCGCAACCCGGGAAGGTAGGGAGGAACGACGGATCGGAGCACGACCGGAGAAGGGGCAGTGGGTGCACGATGCACCGGAAATTGCGGCACGGAACGCCGCCGGAGAGACGCTCCGGGCGGCCGTGATCGCCGCTCCTCGGGATTCTTTCGAAATAAGCAGGAACTGACCGCGAAGTTGCATCGTTGCAGGTAGTAACGGGGTTAATTCACCTGAACGGAGGTACGTCGCAGTAGAGGGTGACGACATCCGTCCGGGCGAGATATGTTCGGTTGTGAGGAAAGGCGCAGGCCACACCTCTTCAATCGGAATGCCGCGCAGCGGGTTTTCCGCATTGACCCGCGCCGGTGGGGTGGAGATCTTGCCCATGGGGGAGGAGGAGGTGGAAGTCACCGAGTCCGAGGTTCCGGTGCTCACCGGGACCTGGTGCAAAAGGGAGATGCTCCGCCGATGGAGCGGAGCGATCCGGGAACGGAGTTCTGCGTGGACATCGTCGTCAAGGGCCGCAAGACCGAGGTGCCCGAGCGGTTCCGCAAGCACGTGGCCGAGAAGCTGAAGCTGGAGAAGATCCAGAAGCTCGATGGCAAGGTGATCAGCCTCGACGTCGAGGTGTCCAAGGAGCCCAACCCTCGTCAGGCCGACCGCTGCGACCGAGTGGAGATCACGCTCCGCTCCCGCGGTCCGGTGATCCGGGCGGAGGCAGCGGCCAGTGACCCGTATGCGGCACTCGATCTGGCGGCGGAGAAACTGGACGCGAGGCTGCGCAAGCAGCACGACAAGCGGTTCTCGCGCCGTGGCGCACGCCGGATCCCGGCGGCCGAGGTCGCCGACCACGTCCCCGGCGCGGCGACGCTCAACGGCAACGGCATGCCCGTCCACGACGAAGACACGGAAGCGGTGCCGACCAAGAAGATCGGCTCGCTCGAGGTCAAGGGCGAAGGCCCCCTCGTCGTCCGCGAGAAGACCCACGTCGCCTCCCCGATGAGCCTCGACCAGGCTCTCTACGAGATGGAACTGGTCGGCCACGACTTCTACTTGTTCGTCGACTCCGAGACGAAGGAGCCGAGCGTCGTCTACCGGCGACACGCCTACGACTACGGCGTCATCCACCTCAGCACGGACCCGATGGTGGCTGAGGCGCAGCCGCCCGCGGCGGGCGGCACGCTGGGTGGCTGATCCACCCGGGACAAGCTGAGCCGGTGCCCCTGGAAGCGCGTGTGCGCCCCCAGGGGCACCGGTGTGCGCCCACTTGGCGCCCCGCTCGTCACCTCGGTGACGTCGGGGCATGGAATCATGGCCGCACCGGCCCAACCGGTGGGCCGCTGCCTTGGGTTGGCGATGGCACAGGACCACAGGCCACAGCCTTCAGGGGGAGGAACGATGGCGGACACCTTCGGACCGATGCGAGACGCGGACGCCCACGACGGTGTCATCGGAACGGACCAGGACACGGAAGCTCCACGCAAGGAACCGATCAGAGTCCTGGTGGTGGACGATCACGCCCTCTTCCGCCGTGGCCTCGAGATCGTGCTCGCGGCCGAGGAGGACATCCAGGTCGTCGGTGAGGCGGGGGACGGCGCCGAGGCCGTGGACAAGGCCGCGGATCTGCTGCCCGACATCGTGCTGATGGACGTGCGGATGCCCAAACGCGGCGGGATCGAGGCCTGCACCTCCATCAAGGAGGTCGCTCCCAGCGCGAAGATCATCATGTTGACGATCAGCGACGAGGAGGCCGACCTCTACGACGCGATCAAGGCGGGTGCGACCGGATATCTCCTCAAGGAGATCTCGACGGACGAGGTGGCCACCGCCATCCGCGCGGTGGCCGACGGGCAGTCGCAGATCAGCCCGTCCATGGCCTCCAAACTCCTCACCGAGTTCAAGTCGATGATCCAGCGCACCGACGAACGCCGGCTGGTGCCGGCGCCCCGGCTGACCGATCGTGAGCTGGAGGTCCTCAAGCTCGTCGCCACGGGGATGAACAACCGCGACATCGCCAAGGAGCTGTTCATCTCCGAGAACACGGTGAAGAACCACGTGCGCAACATCCTGGAGAAGCTGCAGCTGCACTCCCGGATGGAAGCGGTGGTCTACGCGATGCGGGAGAAGATCCTCGAGATCCGCTAGGCGGCCTCAGCCGAGCAGAACGGCGAGTTCCCCGATGAGGGGCTCGCGCAGCCCGGGCGCGTCCACGCGCTCCACCCGGACGTCCGTGCAGTCCACCCAGCCCGCCGCCTCGACCAGTGCCTGGGCCACCGCCGGGACCGCCTTCGCCCCGTCCAGGGTGACCTGCCGTGCCACCAGCGTGCGGCCCTCGCGGGCCGGGTCGACGCGGCCGACCAGCCGGCCGCCCGCCAGCACCGGCATCGCGAAGTAGCCGTGGACCCGCTTCTGTTTGGGGACGTAGGCCTCGAGGCGGTGGGTGAAGCCGAAGATCCGCTCCGTGCGCGCACGCTCCCAGATCAGCGAGTCGAACGGAGAGAGCAGTGTGGTGCGGTGCCGGCCCCGCGGCGGCGCGGCGAGAGCGGCCGGATCCGCCCAGGCGGGCTTGGCCCAGCCCGCCACCTCGACCGGCACCAGACCCGAGTCGTCGATCACCGCGTCGACCTGCTCGCCCTTGAGGCGGTGGTAGTCGGAGATGTCCGCACGCGTGCCGACGCCCAGGGCCTCACCGGCCAGCCGGACCAGGCGGCGCACGCACTCGGCGTCGTCCAGCTCGTCGTGCAACAGCGCGTCCGGGATCGCCCGTTCGGCCAGGTCGTACACCCGCTTCCAGCCGCGGCGCTCGACGCACACCACTTCGCCGTACATCAGGGCGCGCTCCACCGCGACCTTGGTGCCGGACCAGTCCCACCAGTCGCTGGTCCTCTTCGCGCCGCCCAGCTCCGTAGCGGTGAGCGGGCCTTCCGCTCGCAACTGCTTGACGACCTGGTCGTAGACACCGTCGGGCAACTGGTGGTTCCAGTGCGGGCGGTTGCGGTAGGCGCGCCGGCGGAACGCGAAGTGGGGCCATTCCTCGACCGGGAGGATGCACGCGGCGTGCGACCAGTACTCGAAGGCGTGGGGGGCCGCGGACGCGCCTGCCGCCGGTGTCTTCCAGTAGGCGGCCTCTACGGTCCCGCGGCCGACCGCGCCCAGGCGCGCGTACGGGATCAGTTCGTGCGAGCGGGCGAGCACCGAGATGGTGTCGAGCTGGACCGCGCCGAGGTGGCGGAGCACCCCGCGGACGCCGGCCCGCCGGTCGGGCGCCCCGAGGAAGCCCTGGGCCCGCAGGGCGATGCGGCGGGCGTCGTCCGCGGTGAGGGCGATGGTGGGGCGCGGAAGGGTCGTCATGGATCGGACGATAGAGGCCGCCACTGACAACGGGGCACGAGCTGCGGTTTCGCCGGTGAGTGGTCAGCCGCGCGCGGGCAGATACGGAGCCGTCGACGGCAGGCCCAGGTCCGAGGGGAGCAGGGAGCCCACCCAGCAGTCGCGGCGCACGCCCTTGTTGTTGACGCCCGAGCGCTGGGTGCCCTCGACGGTGAAACCGGCGCGTTCGGCCACCGCGCGCGAGGCCACGTTGCCGACCTCCGCGCGCCACTCCAGGCGGTCGACGGACAGAGCGGTGAAGGCCCAGCGGGCGGCGGCGAGGGTGGCCTCGGTGACGTATCCGCGGCCGCGGTGCTCCCTGACGGCCCAGAAGCCGACCTCGCCGACGCCCAGCGCGTGCATCGTGATGCCGAGCATCCCCGTCAGCTCCCCACCGGGGAGGAAGAGGCCGAAGGTGTACATCGAGTCGCAGGCCCAGCCGTCGGGCACCATCTGCCCGGTGAAACCCTCGGCGTGCTCACGCAGATAGGGCGAGGGCAAGTGGGAGATCCAGCGTTGCGTGTCCGGATCCTGCGCGGCCCGGTACACCGCCTCGGTGTCGTCGGGACCGACAGTGCGCAGCAGGAGACGGTCGGTGGTGAGTGTGACGGGTTCCATCGGCCGATTCTGGGCGGACGGCACACGCCGCGCCAGGTTTTCAGCCGTGCGTGAGCGGGCGATCACATTTCGCGCAATTCCCCGCCGCGGTGCGGCACTATCCACGGTGGTCGTCCGTTGTCCATGGTGAAGCAGCCGTCGCGCCGCCAGGCCTCCCGGCGCAGCCGGGTCCTCGCATACGATGGCCGTTGCTCAGTACGTCAGAAGGAAACCCGACCGTCCCAGGCCCGACCGGCAAGGAGACCAGCCCCCGTGTCCGTCCTCTCGAAGATCATGCGTGCAGGCGAAGGCAAGATCCTGCGCAAGCTGCACCGCATCGCGGACCAGGTCAACTCCATCGAAGAGGACTTCGTCGACCTCTCCGACGCCGAGCTGCGTGGCCTCACCGAGGAGTACAAGCAGCGGTACGCCGATGGTGAGAGCCTGGACGACCTCCTCCCGGAGGCGTTCGCCACCGTCCGCGAGGCGGCCAAGCGCGTCCTCGGCCAGCGGCACTACGACGTGCAGCTGATGGGCGGCGCCGCGCTCCACCTCGGCTACGTGGCGGAGATGAAGACCGGTGAGGGCAAGACCCTCGTCGGCACGCTGCCCGCCTACCTGAACGCCCTGTCCGGCGAAGGCGTCCACCTCATCACGGTCAACGACTACCTGGCCGAGCGTGACTCCGAGATGATGGGGCGCGTCCACAAGTTCCTCGGCCTCGAGGTCGGCTGCATCCTCGCCAACATGACGCCGGCCCAGCGCCGTGAGCAGTACGCGTGCGACATCACCTACGGCACGAACAACGAGTTCGGCTTCGACTACCTGCGCGACAACATGGCGTGGTCCCAGGACGAGCTCGTCCAGCGCGGCCACAACTTCGCCATCGTCGACGAGGTCGACTCCATCCTCGTCGACGAGGCCCGTACGCCGCTGATCATCTCCGGCCCGGCCGACCAGGCGACCAAGTGGTACGGCGACTTCGCCAAGCTCGTCCTCCGCCTCAAGCGCGGCGAGGCCGGCAACCCGCTCAAGGGCATGGAGGAGACCGGCGACTACGACGTCGACGAGAAGAAGCGCACGGTCGCCATCCACGAGTCCGGTGTCAGCAAGGTCGAGGACTGGCTGGGCATCGACAACCTCTACGAGTCGGTGAACACCCCGCTCGTGGGCTACCTGAACAACGCCATCAAGGCCAAGGAACTCTTCAAGAAGGACAAGGACTACGTCGTCATCGACGGCGAGGTCATGATCGTCGACGAGCACACCGGCCGTATCCTCGCCGGCCGCCGCTACAACGAGGGCATGCACCAGGCGATCGAGGCGAAGGAAGGGGTGGACATCAAGGACGAGAACCAGACGCTCGCCACGATCACCCTGCAGAACTTCTTCCGCCTCTACAACAAGCTCTCCGGCATGACCGGTACGGCGATGACCGAGGCCGCCGAGTTCCACCAGATCTACAAGCTCGGCGTCGTCCCGATCCCGACGAACAAGCCGATGGTCCGCAAGGACCAGTCGGACCTGATCTACCGCACCGAGGTGGCCAAGTTCGAGGCGGTCGTCGACGACATCGCCGAGAAGCACGAGAAGGGCCAGCCGATCCTCGTCGGCACGACGTCCGTCGAGAAGTCGGAGTACCTGTCGCAGCAGCTCAGCAAGCGCGGCATCCAGCACGAGGTGCTGAACGCCAAGCACCACGAGCGTGAGGCGTCGATCGTCGCGCAGGCCGGCCGCAGAGGCGCCGTGACCGTGGCCACCAACATGGCCGGCCGCGGTACCGACATCAAGCTCGGCGGCAACCCCGAGGACCTCGCCGAGGCGGAGCTGCGGCAGCGCGGCCTCGACCCCGAGGAGCACATCGAGGAGTGGGCGCACGCGCTGCCCGCGGCCCTGGAGAAGGCCGAGCAGGCGGTCAGGGCCGAGAAGGAAGAGGTCGAGGACCTCGGCGGGCTGTACGTGCTGGGCACCGAGCGGCACGAGTCGCGCCGTATCGACAACCAGCTGCGCGGTCGTTCCGGCCGTCAGGGCGACCCCGGCGAGTCCCGCTTCTACCTCTCCCTCGGTGACGACCTGATGCGCCTGTTCAAGGCCCAGATGGTCGAGCGCGTGATGTCGATGGCGAACGTGCCGGACGACGTGCCGATCGAGAACAAGATGGTCACGCGCGCGATCGCCTCCGCGCAGTCGCAGGTCGAGCAGCAGAACTTCGAGACCCGTAAGAACGTCCTGAAGTACGACGAGGTGCTCAACCGGCAGCGCGAGGTCATCTACGGCGAGCGCCGCCGCGTCCTGGAGGGCGAGGACCTGCAGGAGCAGATCCAGCACTTCATGGACGACACGATCGACGCGTACGTCGCCGCGGAGACCGCCGAGGGCTTCCCCGAGGACTGGGACCTGGACCGGCTGTGGGGCGCCTTCAAGCAGCTCTACCCGGTGAAGATCACCGTCGAGGAGCTGGAGGACGCGGCGGGTGACCGGGCCGGTCTGACCGCCGAGTTCATCTCCGAGTCCATCAAGGACGACATCCACGAGCAGTACGCGTCCCGTGAGACGCAGCTCGGCTCCGAGATCATGCGTGAGCTGGAGCGGCGGGTCGTGCTGTCGGTCCTGGACCGCAAGTGGCGCGAGCACCTCTACGAGATGGACTACCTCCAGGAGGGCATCGGCCTGCGCGCTATGGCCCAGAAGGACCCGCTGGTCGAGTACCAGCGCGAGGGCTTCGACATGTTCACCGCCATGATGGAGGGCATCAAGGAGGAGTCCGTCGGCTACCTGTTCAACCTGGAGGTCCAGGTCGAGCAGCAGGTCGAGGAGGTGCCGGTCGAGGAGGCCGAGCCGGTCGCCGAGGGCGTCCAGGACCATGTGCCGGCTCAGGCGGGCGCGCGTCCGGAGATCCGGGCCAAGGGTCTGGATGTTCCGCAGCGCCGGGATCTGCACTTCTCCGCGCCGACCGTGGACGGTGAGGGCGGCATCCTCGAGCGGGACCTCGAGGACGACGAGCCCGTCCGTTCCGAGTCCGACGGGCTGACGCGGGCGGAGCGGCGTCGGCAGGCCAAGGGCGGACGGCGTCGCAAGAAGTAGCCCTGCCGGGCTTCGGCCGACTACTTGGGGCCAGGTTCCTTCGGGGAGCCTGGCCCCTTGGGTTTCGTAGCTTGTGCCGCTGTGCCGCTGTGCCGCTGTGCCGCTGTGTCGCTGCGTGCCTGGGCTGGGCAGGGCTTCTGGATGCCCGGCGTTGGGGCTTGGGCGGAGCGGTTTCGCTTGCCCGCGCCAGCGGGGTGCCTCCCCCACTCTCGGCTTCGCTCGAGCGGGGGGAGGGCCCCCCATGGCCCACCCGTGCCGCCCTGGGGGGTCCCCCAGGCTCTTGAGGCACTGGGGGAGGCACGCATGCCGCAGCTACGCGGCTGTTGATTCGGTCAGTCCTCCGGGGTGTGGTGGGGCCTGGGGCCCAGTTCCACCGCTGTGCAGCGCCAGCGGTGGTCCGGGCCCTGTTCCAGGCGGAAGGCCATGGCGCGCAGGTGGTTGCCGGCGGCGATGCGGGCGAAGACCTCGAGCGCCCCGGTCCGGGGGACGTAGTAGCCGATGTCGCGGACGACGGGGCGGGTGCCGCGGGTGCGCAGCGGTCCCCGTTCGGCCAGCCGGGCGAGTTCGTCGTAGGCGCGTCCCGCGGTGTGCCGGAGCATCCAGTGGACGGGCCGCTGGCCGCTGAGGACGGCCAGCAGGCGGTCGGCGAAGAGGTCGGTGGGGCGGGGCTGCGCCACGGCCGTCACGGGCGCTGTGGCGGCCCGGCCGCGGACCGGGTTGCGGGGCGGCGTGCCGCCCGGGCGACGGGAGTCGTGGCGGGTCGGAGGGCGGTGGCGTGGGCGAGGCTGAGCGGTGCCGCGGCTCATGACCTTGTTCATGGGTGTCCCCGTTCTGCGGGCCCGGAACTACCGGGCGGTAACTCGCTGGTGGGGATCTTGTACGGGGGCGGAGGCCGGCATCGCAAGGAACGTGGGGCGCGTGGCGAGGGGCCGCGCGAGTTCACTTATCCGAGTGATGCGGACCCCTGAAAGTCCCGTGATCAGGCGGTGCGACCGGGTGAGCCGCGAGGCGCCGGGTGGACGCCGCCGGGGGTGCGGGCGGGGACTCGAAAGGGGACGGGCGCACGTATCCTGAAGGCCCGTCGACGACCAGGAAAGTGCGGCCAGCCATGCGCGTCTACGTCCCCCTGACCCTTCCCGGTCTCGCCGAGGCGCACAAGACGGGTGAGCTGGGGAGTGGCCCCTTCGTCGCGTACGGCGTCACGCCCGCGCTGCGCGAGTGGTACGTCTCCGACGACATCGAGGAGCTGGAGTACGCGGCGCTCGGCCGGGCCGCGCTGGCCTCGCTGCGGCTGCTGGCGGACGACTTCGGTGCCGAGCGGCGCCGGGTCGTGGTCGCCGTCGACGTGGCTGACGGCGCCGTTACGGCGGACCCCGGCCGCGGGCTCGAACCGGCCGCGCTCGGCGAGGTGACGGTGACCGGTGCCGTGCCGCTGGCCAAGGCGGCCGCGGTGCACGTCGACGCAGGTGACGCGGAGGAGGACGTGGCGGCGGCCGTGGCGGCGCTGGAGGCGGCCGACGGCGGGGACGACGACGCGCGGTTCGTCGTGGACGGGGCCGAGGACCACGAGCTGCTCTGGTACGCCACCCAGGAGATCCCCAACCTGGTGCAGCGGGCCTAGGCCGCTGCCCGGGCCCGGCCGGCCTTGATTGTCAGTGGGCGCGGGTACCGTCTTGGACATGGGGATGCACACAGGCTCGCACATCGTCTGGGACTGGAACGGAACCCTGTTCCACGACAATGACGCGATCATCGGGGCGACGAACGCGGCCTTCGCCGAGCTGGGGCTGGCGCCGATCACGCTGGAGCAGTACCGGGCGCTGTACTGCGTGCCGGTGCCGAAGTTCTACGAGCGGCTGCTCGGGCGGCTGCCGACGGACGCCGAGTGGGAGCTGATGGACGGCGTCTTCCACCGGTACTACACGGAACACCGGGTGCGGTGCGGGCTGGCAGAGGGCGCGGCCGAGCTGCTCGCCGGCTGGCGGTCCGAGGGCAACAGCCAGTCGCTGCTGAGCATGTACGGCCACGAGGAACTGGTACCGCTGGTGCGGGGCCTCGGCATCGAGGCGCACTTCCTCCGGGTGGACGGACGCACGGGGCCGTCCGGCGGCAGCAAGACCGAGCACATGGTGCGGCACCTGCAGGCGCTGACCGGGGTGCGGGCCACGCGGACCGTGGTGATCGGTGACGCGGCGGACGACGCGGTGGCCGCGCGGCACGTGGGGGCGCGGGCGGTGCTGTACACCGGCGGGTCGCACAGCAGGGCCAGCCTGGAGGAAGTCGGGGTCCCGGTGGTGGACACGCTGGCCGAGGCGGTCGCGGAGGCACAGCGAATAGCGGCGTGAGCGGAGCCGGGAGCGCCGGCGCCCCGCGCTGGGGCGGGGCAGTCGTCACGTCACCGGGGCCTTGGCCCTCAGCACCGTCAGGAACTCCCGCATCCAGGTCGGGTGGTCCGGCCAGGCGCGGGCCGAGACCAGGGTGCCGTCGACCACCGTCTCGGTGTCCTCGAAGTGGGCCCCGGCGGCCTGCATGTCGAGTTCCAGGGCGGGATAGGCGGTGACCCTCCGGCCGCTGAGGCTGTCGACGGCGGCGGTGAGCAGGGGGCCGTGGCAGATCTGGGCGACCGGCTTGTCCGCGTCGAAGAACGCCTTGAGGATCTTGCGCAGCTCGGGATCGTTGCGCAGGTACTCGGGGGCGCGGCCGCCGGGGATGACGAGCGCCGCGTACTGACCGGGGTCGACCTCGGCGAAGGGGAGGTCGGCGGGCCAGGTGTAGCCGGGTTTCTCGGTGTAGGTGTCGAGGCCGGGCTCGAAGTCGTGGACGACGAAACGCAGCGTCTTGCGGGTGGGGGCCGCGATGTGGACGTCGTAGCCTTCCTCGCGCAGGCGCTGGTAGGGGTAGAGGACTTCCAGGGACTCCGCTGCGTCGCCGGTGACGATGAGGATCTTCGCGGGCATGTCGGCACCTCCTGGGCGGGCACGGCCCCCCTGCACGGGGACGGACGCTGTCCTGGGCAAGGTGCCCGCACCGGGCGCGCTTGCCAAGAGGGCCCGTCGCTTTCAGGGTGCGGCGCACCGCACCGCGACGCGACCCGGTACCCCGTCCGACGGCCCGCCGGCGCCGTGCCCGCGCTTCGCCCGCCGCCGGATACGCCACGCGTCGCCGCCCCACCCCTGTGCAGAACGTCAAACTTCACCCCCCGGTTTTGTACACATACGGCTCATGACGACCCCCGGGTGAGGAGCGATAGCCTTGTGGCGTGATCAGCGCGATAGCTCGCGGGGGCAACGTCGCCCCTGCCCCGCGCCCGGGTTGCACGGAGCACCTCCGTGACCGGGCGGCGGTCGCTGGTCTTCGCGGGCGGGCCGGGGGCGCCGAAGCCCCCGGGATGCCGACGACGGCCCAGGAGCCGGCGGCGCCGAGACCGGCGTCACATCCGGCGGGCACGTCGAAAATGGCCGAATACCCCCCGCTCTTCTCACCTCGCGGCATAGCGTCGGATCGGACCGGACACCCCGGGCCGTGGCGTCGAGCCGGAGGGAAAGAGACCGTATTTCCTTCTACGTCACGCAACGGCGCGCGACAGGAGCCAGAGGACAATGCAGACCAAGCTGGACGAAGCCAAGGCCGAGCTGCTCGAACGGGCGGCCCGGGTAGCTGAGAACAGCCCGGTCGGGGGGCACCTACCGACCGGGACGACGGCGACGGGCGAGGGCGCGGCCGGTGCCCCCGACAGCGAAGCCGGGCACGCGTTCCTCCAGCGCTACTACCTGCACACCGCCCCGGAAGACCTCTCGGACCGCGACCCGGACGACGTCTTCGGCGCAGCGGCCTCGCACAACCGGCTCGCCGAGCACCGGCCGCAGGGCACCGCCAACGTCCGGGTGCACACCCCGACGGTGGAGGAGAACGGCTGGACCTGCAGCCACACCGTCGTGGAGGTCGTCACCGACGACATGCCCTTCCTCGTCGACTCGGTCACCAACGAGCTGACCCGCCAGGGCCGCGGCATCCACGTCGTCATCCACCCGCAGTTCGTCGTCCGGCGCGACGTCACCGGCAAGCTGATCCAGGTTCTGCCGACCGCGCCCACCGGCGACCTCCCGCACGACGCGCACATCGAGTCCTGGATCCACGTCGAGATCGACCGGGAGACCGACCGCGCCGACCTTAAGCAGATCACCGCCGATCTGCTGCGCGTCCTGTCCGACGTCCGGGAGGCCGTCGAGGACTGGGAGAAGATGCGCGACGCGGCCGGCCGGATCGCGGACGGCCTGGAGAGCGAGCCGCTGCCGGGCGACCTGCCCGCCGCCGAGGCCGAGGAGGCCCGC
The DNA here is from genome assembly GCF_040704065.1 of Streptomyces sp. NPDC047869. NCBI lineage: Bacteria > Bacillati > Actinomycetota > Actinomycetes > Kitasatosporales > Streptomycetaceae > Streptomyces > Streptomyces sp. NPDC047869. The sequence goes on along the minus strand of NZ_JBEYRK010000003.1, from coordinate 450,164 downwards.
GAGCTGCTGCGCTGGCTCTCCGCCGACCACTTCACCTTCCTCGGCTACCGCGAGTACGAGCTGCGTGGTGACGACTGCCTGGCCGCCGTGCCCGGCACCGGTCTCGGCATACTGCGCGCGGACCCGCACCACTCCGAGGACGACCAGCACCCGGTCAGCCCCTCGTTCGAGCGGCTGCCCGCGGACGCCCGCGCCAAGGCCCGTGAGCACAAGCTGCTCGTGCTGACCAAGGCCAACAGCCGCGCCACCGTGCACCGGCCGTCGTACCTGGACTACATCGGCGTCAAGAAGTTCGACGCGGACGGCAACGTCGTCGGCGAGCGCCGCTTCCTCGGTCTGTTCTCCTCCGCCGCCTACACCGAGTCGGTCCGCCGCGTCCCGGTCATCCGGCGCAGGGTCGCCGAGGTCCTGCAGCGCGCCGGCTTCTCGCCGGAGAGCCACGACGGCCGCGACCTGCTCCAGATCCTGGAGACCTACCCGCGCGACGAGCTGTTCCAGACTCCGGTGGCCGAGCTGCAGTCCATCGCGACGAGCGTCCTGTACCTCCAGGAGCGCCGCCGGCTGCGGCTGTACCTGCGGCAGGACGAGTACGGCCGCTACTACTCGGCCCTCGTCTACCTCCCGCGCGACCGCTACACCACCGGCGTCCGGCTGCGGATCATCGACATCCTGAAGGAGGAGCTCGGCGGCATCAGCGTCGACTTCACCGCCTGGAACACCGAGTCGATCCTGTCCCGGCTGCACTTCGTCGTCCGGGTCCCGGCGGGCACCGAGCTGCCCGAGCTGTCGGACGCGGACAAGGAGCGCATCGAGGCCCGGCTGGTCGAGGCCGCCCGGTCCTGGGCCGACGCGTTCGCCGAGGCGCTCAACGCCGAGCTGGGCGAGGAGCGCGCCGCCGAGCTGCTGCGCCGCTACAACAACGCCTTCACCGAGGGCTACAAGGCCGACCACAGCCCGCGCGCGGCGGTCGCCGACCTGGTCCACCTGGAGCGGCTCAGCGAGGAGAAGGGCCACAACTTCTCCCTCAGTCTGTACGAGCCGGTCGGCGCCGCCCCCGACGAGCGCCGCTTCAAGATCTACCGCAAGGGCGCCTCGGTCTCCCTGTCCGCCGTCCTGCCGGTGCTCCAGCGGCTCGGTGTGGAGGTCGTGGACGAGCGGCCGTACGAGCTGCGCTGCGCGGACCGCACCACCGCCTGGATCTACGACTTCGGCCTGCGCATGCCCAAGTCGCCGGCCGGCACCGACCACTTCGGCGACGACGCCCGCGAGCGCGTCCAGGAGGCCTTCGCCGCCACCTGGACCGGCAAGGCGGAGAACGACGGCTTCAACGCCCTCGTGCTGAGCGCCGGGCTGACCTGGCGGCAGGCCATGGTGCTGCGCGCGTACGCCAAGTACCTGCGGCAGGCCGGATCCACCTTCAGCCAGGACTACATGGAGGACACCCTCCGCGACAACGTCCACACCACCCGGCTGCTCGTCTCCCTGTTCGAGGCGCGGATGTCCCCGGACCGGCAGAAGGCCGGGTCGGAGATCACCGACGCCCTGCTGGAGGAGCTGGACGCGGCCCTGGACCAGGTGGCGAGCCTCGACGAGGACCGCATCCTGCGTTCCTTCCTGACCGTCATCAAGGCCACCCTGCGCACGAACTTCTTCCAGGAGGCGCGCAGCGGCGAGCCGCACGACTACGTCTCCATGAAGTTCGACCCGCAGGCCATCCCGGACCTGCCCGCGCCGCGCCCGGCGTACGAGATCTGGGTGTACTCGCCGCGGGTGGAGGGCGTGCACCTGCGCTTCGGCAAGGTCGCCCGAGGCGGCCTGCGCTGGTCCGACCGCCGTGAGGACTTCCGCACCGAGATCCTCGGCCTGGTCAAGGCGCAGATGGTGAAGAACACCGTCATCGTGCCGGTCGGCGCCAAGGGCGGCTTCGTCGCCAAGCAGCTCCCGGACCCGAGCGTGGACCGGGACGCGTGGCTGGCCGAGGGCATCGCCAGCTACAAGACGTTCATCTCGGCGCTGCTCGACATCACCGACAACATGGTGGCCGGCGAGGTCGTCCCGCCGCAGGACGTCGTACGGCACGACGGCGACGACACCTACCTGGTGGTCGCGGCCGACAAGGGCACGGCGACCTTCTCGGACATCGCCAACGAGGTCGCCGAGAAGTACCACTTCTGGCTCGGCGACGCCTTCGCCTCCGGCGGCTCGGCCGGCTACGACCACAAGGGCATGGGCATCACCGCGCGCGGCGCCTGGGAGTCCGTGAAGCGGCACTTCCGCGAGCTGGGCCTGGACACGCAGAGCGAGGAATTCACGGTCGTCGGCATCGGCGACATGTCCGGTGACGTGTTCGGCAACGGCATGCTGCTCTCCGAGCACATCCGCCTGGTCGCCGCCTTCGACCACCGGCACATCTTCATCGACCCGAACCCGGACGCGGCCACCTCCTACGCCGAGCGCCGCCGGCTGTTCGAGCTGCCCCGCTCCAGCTGGGCCGACTACGACACCGAGCTGCTCTCGGCGGGCGGCGGGATCTTCCCGCGCACCGCGAAGGCGATCACGCTCAACGCTCACATCCGCCAGGCCCTGGGCATCGAGGAGAAGATCTCCAAGATGACGCCGGCCGACCTGATGAAGGCGATCCTGCACAGCCCGGTGGACCTGCTGTGGAACGGCGGCATCGGCACGTACGTGAAGTCGTCGGCGGAGTCGAACGCCGACGTCGGCGACAAGGCCAACGACGCCATCCGCGTCGACGGCGGCGACCTGCGCGTCAAGGTCGTCGGCGAGGGCGGCAACCTGGGCCTGACCCAGCTCGGCCGCATCGAGTTCGCGCTGCACGGCGGCCGGATCAACACCGATGCGATCGACAACAGCGCCGGCGTGGACACCTCCGACCACGAGGTGAACATCAAGATCCTGCTCAACGGGCTGGTCGCGGACGGCGACATGACCGTCAAGCAGCGCAACAAGCTGCTCGCCGAGATGACCGACGAGGTCGGCAGCCTGGTGCTGCGCAACAACTACGCGCAGAACACGGCGATCGCCAACGCCCTCGCCCAGTCCAAGGACATGCTGCACGCGCAGCAGCGGTTCATCCGCCACCTGGTCCGCGAGGGCCACCTCGACCGGGCGCTGGAGTTCCTGCCCACCGACCGCCAGATCCGCGAACGCCTCACCCAGGGCCAGGGCCTGACCGGCCCGGAGACGGCCGTGCTGCTGGCGTACACGAAGATCACGGTGGCCGAGGAGCTGCTGCACACCTCGCTGCCGGACGACCCGTACCTGCGCACCCTGCTGCACGCCTACTTCCCGACGGCGCTGCGCGAGCGGTTCCCGGACGGCATCGACAGCCACCCGCTGCACCGCGAGATCACCACAACCGTGCTGGTCAACGACACGGTCAACACGGGCGGTACGACCTACCTGCACCGGCTGCGCGAGGAGACCGGAGCCTCGCTGGAGGAGATCGTCCGCGCCCAGACCGCGGCCCGCGCGATCTTCTGCTCGGCGCCGGTGTGGGACGCGGTGGAGGAGCTGGACAACAAGGTCGAGGCGGCCGTCCAGACCCGCATCCGGCTGCACTCGCGCCGTCTGGTCGAGCGCGGCACGCGCTGGCTGCTGAACAACCGGCCGCAGCCGCTTCAGCTCGCCGAGACGGTGGACTTCTTCGCCGAGCGGGTCGAGCAGGTCTGGCAGCAGCTTCCGAAGCTGCTGCGGGGCGCGGACCAGGAGTGGTACCAGCACGTGTTCGACGAGCTGTCCGCCGCCGGGGTCCCGGACGAGCTGGCCACCCGCGTGGCCGGGTTCTCCTCCGCCTTCCCGGCGCTCGACATCGTCTCGGTGGCCGACCGCATGGGCAAGGAGCCGTTGGACGTCGCCGAGGTGTACTACGACCTCGCCGACCGGCTCGGCATCACCCAGCTCATGGACCGCATCATCGAGCTGCCGCGCAACGACCGCTGGCAGTCCATGGCCCGCGCGGCGATCCGCGAGGACCTGTACGCCGCGCACGCCGCGCTGACCGCCGACGTCCTGGCCGTCGGCAACGGCACCTCCACGCCGGAGCAGCGCTTCGACCTGTGGGAGCAGAAGAACGCCGCCCTGCTCTCCCGCGCGCGCACCACCCTGGTGGAGATCCGCGGTTCCGACGAGTTCGACCTCGCCAACCTGTCGGTGGCGATGCGGACCATGCGGACGCTGCTGCGCTCGCACTCGTAGCCGCGGCGGTGGACGTACGGCTGTAGCGGGCGCCCCGGGCCGGCCCAGGCCCGGGGCGCCTGCTTTCCCGCCTCCTCGGCCGAATACTTCGCTTCCGGGCCAACGGGACATTTCCGATAGGGTCTGGGCTGTGACAGCGACCTCACCGAGAACCGCCCGGCAGCGGTCGCGCGGGATGCGCGCCGCGCCGCCCGGCGCCGCACGGGCCGGGCGGGCGCTCCCCCCGGTCGCCGCGGCACTCGTACTGGTCCTGATGCTCCTGGTGATCGTCCGTCTGCCCTGGGCGGGCGATCTCGGCATGCACGCGGCGACCGTGCAGCGACTGCGGCACAGTCTGCTGCACCCGGGGAACCCGCTGGTCGACGCCGACACACCGAGCCCGTACTACTCACCCTGGATGCTGCTGCTGGGCTGCCTCGCCCGGGTGACCGGCATGTCGGTGTTCAACGTGCTGCGGGTCGGCGCACTCGTCGGGCTGGGGCTGCTGGCCACCGGTGTGTGGCGCTACGTCCGCACCCTCAGCGCCCATCGCGCGGCGCCCGCCCTGGCGTTCCTGTGCCTGGTCCTCCTGTGGGGACCGCTCCTGTTCAACTGGAGCGGCTTCCTCGGCCTCAACTCCCTCGCGCTGACGGTGTCGTACCCCAGCGTCCTCGCCCTCGGGCTGTCGTTCCACCTCTGGGCGTGGCTCACCCGGGCACTGCGCTCCCGGGCCGGCTGGGGCGGGTGGCTCGGTCTGGGCGCGCTCTGGGCGCTGATCCTGCTGTGCCACCAGTTCACCGGGGTCGTGGCGTCCCTCGGGGCGCTGGCCGCGGTGATCGCCGCACGGCCGGGCCGGCCCGAGCTGCCGCGGCTCGGTGCGGCGGTCGCCCTCGGCCTGGTGCTGCTGGGTGCGTGGCCGTACTACGACTTCTTCGCGCTGTTCTCCGCGGGCGCCGGTCTCGAGGCGATCCACCGGTCGTTGTACGGCGATCTGGCCGGACGGTTCGGGCTGGTCCTTCTCGGGGTGATGGCCCTGGGGGCGCGGTGGCGGCGGGACCGCCGGGATCCCCTGGTGCTGTTCTTCCTGCTCGGCGCGCTGGTGTTCGCCGCGGGCGGGCTGACCGGGCACTACTCGTGGGGACGGGCGCTGCCCGCCGCGCTGATCCCGGCCCAGCTCGCGGCCGCGCTGGAGGCCGTGTCGGCGGGGAGGCGGGCGGTACGGGCCGCGTGGGCCGGTGCGCTGGGCGCCGCGCTGCTGGTGGGGGCGTGGACGCAGGCCGGGACGCTCGGGTACGTGGCGGATCGGGACGCGCTGCCGGGCGCGGTCGCGGCGAAGTACCGGGCGCCGTGGGCCGGGTATCACTGGGTCACGCCGTGGGTGGGGTACGGGGACGTGGTGATGGCGCGCACGATGGCCTCTCGGCAGATTCCGGCGTACGGGGCGTACACGGTGGCCCCTGGGTATCCGGACGTGTTCCTGCCGTCGGCGGGGGCGCGGGAGGCCGCGGAGCGGCGGTATTTCTCGGCGGGGGCGGCTGATTCCGTCCGGCGGGGTGTGTTGCGGGAGTACGGGGTGCGGTGGGTGGTCGGGGGGAGGGGGGACGCGGAGCCGTGGTTGCGGCGGGTGGCTGGGGGGCCTGGGGGGCAGGTGCTGTACGAGGTTGAGCGGTGAGCGGTGTTGCCGGGTGCGCGGTGTTGGTGCCGGCCCGGTGGATGTTTCGCTTGCCCGCGCTTGCGGGGTGCCTCCCCCCACTCTCGGCTTCGCTCGAGCGGGGGGACCCCCACCGCCCACCCGTGCCGCCCCTGGCGGCACGCATGCCCGTTACTTGAGGAGGCTGGATGCCAGGCGGCCCGCGTTGCGTAGTTTGGGGTGGGAGAGTCTGCGGGTCAGGGGGCGGATCACGTGGGCTGTCAGGGAGCGGGGGTGCCAGCGGATCTGCAGGCGGCCCGGGTTGCGGCCTTCGGGTTCGATGGTGAGTTCGTGGGCCGTGAGGCCGGCGCGGTGATCGACCCGGGCCCGTGCCGAGGGGAAGTCCAGGGGGGCCAGCAGCAGGCCGGAGTTGGCCAGGCCCTGCTGTGACAGGCGGAGCAGCGGGTGGCGTACGCCGTCGAAGCCCTGTACGGGCAGGGGTGCCGCCGCCAGGTCCAGCCGGGCCCTGCCCTCGAAGACACCCGGTCGCACGGGGTCCAGCCGGAACGGGACCGTCAGACGGCGCCGGCCGGGACTCAGCACCAGGCTCGCGCGCTGCGGTCCCACCGGGAGCCGCAGGCCGGGGTCGAACGTGCGGATGGTGAGGTCGATGCAGGCGCCGGGCCCCCGGGTCAGCTCGGTGATCTCGTGGCGGAACTGGGCGCTGGTGAACGGCCGGGTGTCCAGCTCCAGGTCGGAGACGTCCAGTTCACGGCGGCCCCGGTCGGTCGTGGGGGGCGTGTCGCCCCAGTAGGCGGCGCCGGAGGCGTCGGTGGTCACCTGTCGCGGGGCCACGTTGTGGCCGAGGCCGCGCGCCGCCAGCCGGACGTCGGACAGGCGCCCGTCGCGCAGCAGCTCGAGCACCACCCGCTCCGGGCGGGGCAGCCGGACGAAGGCGCCGTCCGCGAGCGTGTCCAGGTACGGGTTCATGATCTGCGCGAAGTCCCCGAGCCACGCGTCGTCCCGGTACGGCAGGTCGCCCGCGTACATCCGGAAGTCGTGCTTGAGGAACTTGTAGTCCTTGTCCTCGCGGAGCACCGCGTGCCCGCTCTCGACCAGGAAGTCGTCGATCAGGCGCTGGACGTGCACCCGGTCGCGGACGTTGGAGATCTTGTGCCGCTGGTTGGAGATGGACGCCGCCGCCTGCGCGGCGAACGGCTCGATGTACCAGACGTACACCGGGTCCGGGATGATCGTGAACGCCTTCGCCAGGCAGTAGGCCTGGGCCGAGAACAACTGGTCCTCGTAGTGGATGCCCTCGGGGAAGCGGAGCCCGTGGTGGTCCAGGAACGCCCGGGAGTACATCTTGCTCGTCGACAGGTGCTCGAACAGCAGCCGCGGGTCGGCCTCGATGCCGTCCAGCGTGCGGTGTTCGGCGACCAGGTGCGGCATCCAGGTCGAGCGGCGCCCGTTGTCCACCCGTACCCGGCGCACCGCGCCCATGACAAAGTCCACCTCGCGCTCGCGGTGCGCGGCGAGCAGCGACTCGACGGCGCGGGGCGGGAGTTCGTCGTCGCTGTCCAGGAACATCAGGTAGGGCGCCCGGGCGACCTCGATGGCCCGGTTGCGCGGTGCGCTGCAGCCGCCGCTGTTCCGCGGCAGCCGGAGGTAGCGGATGCGGTGGTCCCGAGCGGCCAGCTCCCGTGCCACGGCGGGCGTGTCGTCGGTGGAGTGGTCGTCGCTGATGACGATCTCGATGTTGGCGTGGGTCTGGGCGCGCAGGGAGGCGACCGCGCGGGGGAGGCGGGCCGCGTCGTTGAAGACGATGACGGTGACCGTGACGTCGGGGAGCGTCATGCGCCGGCCTCCTCGGGGCTCGGGGCGGGGGTGCGTTCCGCCAGTGGGATCACCGGGGGCAGCGCCTCCTCGGGTTCGCCGAGGAAGACCCGTCGTACGACGCGCTCGGCGGCGCGTCCGTCGTCGTACTCGCAGAACCGGCGCCGGAAGGCGGCCCGCGCCTTGGCCGCGCTCTCGTCGCGCCAGGCACCCGAGGTGAGGATCTCGGTCAGCTCCTCCTGGGTGCGGGCGACCTGGCCCGGGTGGTCGGCCATCAGGTCGAAGTAGACGCCCCGGGTGGTGCGGTACGTCTCCCAGTCGTCGGCGTGGATCACGATCGGCCGGTCCAGGTTGGCGTAGTCGAACATGATCGACGAGTAGTCCGTGACCAGCGCGTCGGCGGCCAGGCACAGCTCCTCGACCGGGTCGTAGGAGGAGACGTCGATGATCCGGCCGGACCGGCGCAGCCCGGTGAGCGGGGAGGCGGCGCCGCCGTAGAAGTAGTGGGCGCGGACCAGCAGGACCGTGTTGTCGCCGAGCCGGTCGGCCAGGGCGGCGAGATCGAGCCGGGGGGTGAAGCCGGCCTCGTAGTCACGGTGGGTGGGGGCGTAGAGGACGGCCGTCGCGCCGGGGGCGATGCCCAGCCGCTCACGGGCGGCGCGGACCTCGGCGGCGCCGCTCGTGTAGAAGACGTCGTTGCGCGGATAGCCGTGGTCCAGCGACGTGTAGCGGGCCGGGTACGCGCGCTCCCACATACGGGTCGAGTGGCTGTTGGAGCTGACGCTGTAGTCCCACTTGTCGACGCGGGCCAGCAGGGCGGCGAAGTCCAGGCCCTTGGCGGCGGCCGGGTGGTCGCGCTGGTCCAGGCCCATGCGCTTGAGCGGGGTGCCGTGGTGGGTCTGGAGGTGGACCGCTCCGGAGCGCTTGACCACCGCGTTGGGGAAGTTGACGTTGTTCGTCAGGTACTTGGCGGTGGCCAGCGTCTCCCAGTAGCGGCGGGTGCCGGGGATCACGTGGTCGGTGCCGGGCGGCAGCAGGGCGGCGTTCTCCTTGTTCACCACCCACACCCGGCGGATGTGCGGGGCGAGTTCGCCGAGCCGGGCGGCGATCGCGGCCGGGTTGCAGGCGACCCCGCGCTCCCAGTAGGCGGCGAACACGGCCATTTCGGGGTCGACCGGGCGGCTCAGCGCCCTGCGGTACTGCTGGTCGCGGACCTTCGTGCCCAGTTGCCGCTTGCGGTCGCGTACCGCCTTCCGGGCCGCGCGCCGGGTGCGGTTGGCGGCCTGGAAGGCGCGGTACCTGGTGTACGCGCCGTCCTCCAGCAGCGTGTGCCGGACGCCCTCGAGGCCCGCCGGGCGGCGGTGGGTCTCGGGGCGCCAGCGGACCGCGGCCAGCGAGGCCCGGCGGAAGAACTCGCGGGCCACCGGGTCGGGCAGGTCCTCCCGGGCGAAGGTGCGCAGCAGGTCGCGGACCATCAGGTCGTACAGCACCGCGCGGGCCGCGCGGCGGTCCCTGGTGAGCGGGAGCAGGGACTCGTAGCGCTCGATGAGCGCGTACCGGTCCTCGGGGGCGAGGGGCGGCAGGCTCTCGGGGCGCAGCAGGCGGTCGTCGTACGCCACCTGGTTCAGGCAGGCGACGCGGCCGGCGCGCAGCAGGGCCGCGTAGGCCGCGTACGGCTCGTCGTCGGTGGTGAGCAGGTCCTCGTGGGCCCGCCAGAAGCCGGCGCGCAGGGCGCGGGTGCCGAGCAGCGGGGCGAGGCGCAGCAGGTCGGCCGCGTCGTCCAGGGCCAGGTCGGCGCGGCCCGCGGCGGCGAGGTGGCGGCCGCCGGGGGACGGGGCCGCCGCGGTCCGCCAGGTGGTGGTGACATGGTCGAAGAGGAGTACGTCGACCGTGTCGTCCAGCTCCGCGGCGCGCTCGGCGACCATCCGGGACGCCCCGGCGGGCAGACCGTCCTTGGCGTGTACGAAGTGCAGCCAGCGGCCGGACGCCCGGGCCGCCCCCGCCGCCCGGGCCGCTCCGTCACCGGTGCCTTCCGGCAGCGGCACCACGACCGTCTCCGGGGCGTACTGCTCGGCCGTCTCCCGGGCCCAGTCGCCGACCGCCGCGACGATCACCTCGATGTCCGGGAGCGGGCGGGTCTCCAGCGCGGCCAGCAGCTCGGTCAGATGCCCCTGGGTGTTCGGCCCGTGGACGATGACGCTGAGGTGGGGCATCGCGGAGGCTCCTTGGGCTCGCCGTCTCTGGTGGGCACCTTTCATAACATACTGTCACTAGCGGTATGAAATGGATAACCACGCCCGAGGTAAGAGCTCCGCGGCGGCGGGCCCACTGAGAGAACGACGCTCCGCGGGCGGGGTTTCGGCGTCAGGGTGTGGCGGCGGGAGCCTTGGGCGCCGCCTTCTTGGCCGGCTTCCGGGCCGGCTTGTCGCTCTTGTCGCCCGTGAACGCCTCGTACTCCTTCAGGACGTCCTCCGTGGCCCCGTCCATCCGCAGCTCACCGCGCTCCAGCCACAGCACCCGCTCGCAGGTGTCGCGGATGGACTTGTTGTTGTGGCTGACCAGGAAGACCGTGCCCGCGTGCTTGCGCAGCTCGCGGATACGGGCCTCGGAGCGCTTCTGGAAGGAACGGTCGCCGGTCGCCAGGGCCTCGTCGATGAGCAGGACGTCGTGGTCCTTGGCGGCGGCGATGGAGAAGCGCAGCCGGGCCGCCATGCCGGAGGAGTAGGTCCGCATCGGCAGGGTGATGAAGTCGCCCTTCTCGTTGATCCCGGAGAACTCGACGATCTCCTGGTACCGCTGCTTGACCTCCTCCCGGGACATGCCCATGGCCAGTCCGCCGAGGTGGACGTTGCGCTCGCCGGTCAGGTCGTTCATCAGCGCCGCGTTGACGCCGAGGAGCGAGGGCTGGCCGTCGGTGTAGATGTGCCCGTTCTCCACGGGCAGCAGGCCGGCGACCGCCTTCAGCAGCGTCGACTTGCCGGAGCCGTTGGTGCCGATGAGGCCGATCGCCTCACCCTTGTAGGCGACGAACGACACCTGCTTGACCGCGTGCACCTTGCGCACGCCCGCCGCCTTCTCGGCCTGCTTGCGCCGCAGGATGCGGTTGAGGGCGGCGGTGGCGGTGCCGCGCCCGGCGCCGGTGCCGTTGACCCGGTAGACGATGTCGACCTTGTCGGCGACGACGGTGGGGATCTCGCTGGTGGTCCCGGTCTGCTCAGCCACGGCCGTAGGTCTCCTCAGCCTTCCAGAAGTAGATGAAGCCGCCGACCCCGGCGAGCAGGGCCCAGCCCGTCGCGACCGCCCACACGTGCGGGGGCAGGCTGTGGAAGCTGTCGATCAGCGCGAACCGCATCAGGTCGATGTAGACGGCGGCCGGGTTCAGCTCCAGCAGCAGCTTGACGGCGTGCGGCAGGTGATCGTTCTTGTCGATCTTGTCGATGCTCCACATCACGCCGGACACGTACATCCACGTCCGCAGCACGAACGGCATGAGCTGCGCGATGTCGGGGGTCTTCGCGCCCATGCGGGCCACGGCCATCGACACGCCGGCGTTGAACGTGAACTGGAGCACCAGGGCGGGGATCGCCAGCACCCAGGAGGCGGCGACCGGAACGCCGAAGCAGAGCAGGATGACGACCAGGGCGGCCATCGAGAACAGCAGCTGCTGGAGCTGCTGCAGCGCGAAGGAGATCGGCAGCGCGGCGCGCGGGAAGTGCAGGGCGCGGACCAGGCCGAGGTTGCCGGCGATGGCCCGGGTGCCCGCCATGATCGAGCTCTGCGTGAACGTCCAGATGAACACGCCGGTGACCAGGAACGGCACGTAGTCGGGGACGTGCTGCTTGGTGCCGAGCAGGACGCCGAAGATGAAGTAGTAGACCGCCGCGTTCAGCAGCGGGGTCATGACCTGCCAGACCTGGCCGAGCTTCGCCTGGCTGTACTGGGCCGTGAGCTTGGCGGTGGCGAAGGCGGTGATGAAGTGGCGACGCGCCCACAGCTGGCGGACGTACGCCGGCAGGGAGGGGCGGGCGCCGCTGACCGACAGGCCGTGCCGGGCGGCCAGCGCCGCGAGGTCGTCCTCGGCCGGGACCTGGGTCGGGGGCGGTGTGTGGAGGACCTGACTCACATCCGCTGCTTTCGCTCGGGGGAGGGGGTGCGCCGGCGGTCGCCGGGCCTGGGTGGTCCCCGTCCGTCGTCCGGCGTTTCCTTACGCTTCTCTTCACGTTCTCTTACGTCGGGACGGGACCGTATCGTCGCAACGTGAGAGTAGAACCATCGAACGTCGGAACGCAACCGTTTCGTCGTAACGCCCTATGCTGGTCCGTATGACGACGAACGCCGACGAGACCCCGAAGCGTCCGCGCCGCAGGGCCCCCGCGGGGGCCGCCGTGCTCCGGGAGGACGTGACCGAGGCCATCCGGGCGGCCGTCTTCGAGGAGCTGGCGGCCGTCGGGTACGCCAGGATGTCCATCGAGGGGATCGCGCGGCGGGCGGGCGTAGGCAAGACGGCGGTGTACCGGCGCTGGCGTTCCAAGCTGCACCTGGTGCTGGACGTGGTCTCGGCGATGGCCGTGCTGGGGCTCCCGGTCCCGGACACCGGCTCGCTGGAGGGCGACCTCCGCCTGCTCTACGGCGTCACGTCCCGCGCCCTGCGCCACCCCGTCGCCTCGCAGATCATCCCCGACCTCCAGGCGGAGGCGGCCCGCAGCCCGGAGATCGCCGAGGCGCTGCAGAAGGCGGTGCGGGACGGCCAGGACTCGGTGGCCAGCAAGATCGTGGCCGCGGCGGAACGGCGCGGGGAGGTGCGGTCCGGGGTGGACACCGACCTCGCCCTGGACCTGATCTCCGGGCCCCTCTACTGGCGCTCGGTGGTGATCCGTTCCCCCAGGCTCCCGAAGGACTACCTGGACACCCTGGCCCGAGCCACCGCGGCGGCCCTCACCGCGCTGTGACCGGCCGCCGGGGGACGGCCGGGTCCAGGAGGCCGGGAGCGTCCTAGGAACGCGCAGCCTCCGGGTGCAGGTGCGTCCACCCCTCCCAGGAGGAGGCGATCATGTCCTGGACGTCGCGCTTGGCCCGCCAGCCCAGTTCGGTGGCGATGCGGTCGGCGGAGCCCACCACGCGGGCCGGGTCGCCGGGGCGGCGGGCGGTGACGGCCGGGGGGCGGTCGTAGCCGGTGACCGCGTTGACGCGGTCGATCATCTCGCGGACCGACACGCCCTCCCCGCGGCCGATGTTGAGGGTCAGGTCGCGGCCCGGGTCGGAGCGCAGGGCGCGCGCGACGGTCACATGGGCCTCGGCCAGGTCGGCCACGTGGATGTAGTCGCGGACGCAGGTGCCGTCGGGGGTCGGGTAGTCGTCGCCGAAGATCCGCGGGGGCACGCCCTCGGTGAGCTTCTCGAAGATCATGGGAACGAGATTGGAGACGCTCGCGTCGGCCAGTGCGGGGGCGGCCGCGCCCGCCACGTTGAAGTAGCGCAGGGACGCGGTCGCGAGCCCGGTCGCCCGGCCCGTCGCCCGGACCAGCCACTCGCCGGCGAGCTTGGTCTCGCCGTAGGGGGAGAGCGGGAGGCAGGGGGTCTCCTCCGTGACCAGGTCCACGTCCGGCATGCCGTACACCGCGGCGGACGAGGAGAACACGAAGGACGTGACGTCGGCCGCCACCGCGGCTTCCAGCAGGACGCGCAGGCCCTCCACGTTCTCCCGGTAGTACCGCAGCGGGTGCTCCACCGACTCGCCGACCTGCTTCTTCGCCGCCAGGTGGACGACGCCGGTGACCTCGTGCGCGGCGAGCGTACGCGCCACGGTCCCGGCGTCCAGGATCGAGCCCCGCACCAGGGGTACCTCGTCCGGTACGCGCTCGGCCACACCGGTGGACAGGTCGTCGTACACCACGGTCCGCTCGCCCGCCTCGGTCATCGCACGGACGACGTGCGCTCCGATGTAACCGGCGCCGCCGGTGATCAGCCAGGTCATTGCGACCGTCCCCTCGTCAGCGGCCGCCGGTGGCGGCCGGCGGCTCTTGGTCCCGTGGTTGTCAGTGAAGCAGGCGGCGCAGCCGGTCGCGGGCAACTGTGATGACTCCGTGTGCCCCGGTCGCCACGCGCAGTGCGAGGGTGCCGGAGTGGGTGGCGTACGGCTGGACCAGCAGCACGCCGTGCCGGGCGCTCGGGACGGCGCGCCGGCGCAGCCGCCCGGCGCCCGCGAGGGCGTGCGCGGTGAGGTCGCGAGCCGTGCCGTCCGTGAACCGCACGGTCAGACGCAGGTCCCAGGTGCCCGCCCCGAGCGCGGCCAGGTCGACGGGCACCTCGGCCGTCCAGCTCTCCGCTCCCGCGGGCGCGAGGGCCGTCGTGACGCGCTGGGCCGGGCGCCCGTCCTGCCGGGACCGCCACTCCACGTCCAGCTCCCGCGGCCCGGCCGCGGCCAGCCGTCCGTACAGTTCGTGCAGCCGCAGACGAAGCCGGGTGTCCCGCGCGCGCGGGCGCAGCTCGGCGTCCAGCGCGAGGGGGAGGACGCTGGTGGACCGGGCGAGCAGGGGCGCGAGGGTGACCTGGGGCAACTCGGCGGACCAGACGGGCGTGCCGTCGGCGGTGCGGGCGTAGGGCGGGAGCAGCCGGGCCGGGCGGGCGGCGAGTTCCCTGAGGCGGGGCAGGTCGTGCGGCTCGGGCGACTCCAGGACCACCCGGCCGAGCAGCCGTCCGGGAGCCGCCGGGTTCAGCTCCCAGTCGGCCGCGTCGTAGCGCGCGAGGTACGCGCGGGTGTGCGCCCACCAGGCGCGCCGGTAGTGCGCGTCGCGCAAGCCGAGTTCGCGCACGTACATGCGCAACTCGTGGTCGAGGAACTTGGCCCGCGCGGCCCGCGCCAGCACCTTCTGCCCGGCGCTCAGCAGGATGTCGTACGCCAGCGCGCACGCCTCCGTGCGCGCCCGCCAGTTGCCGATGTCCTCGCGGTCCAGGGAGAGCGAGAGCCGCTCGGCCGACCGGCGCACGTGCCACACGTACACGCGGTCCGGTACGAGCGCGACGCGCGGCGCGGCGGCCAGCACGCGCGCGGTGAAGACGAAGTCCTCGTAGAGGAAACGGCCTTCGGGGAAGCGGATGCCGTGCTCGCGCAGGAAGCCGGTCCGGTACAGCTTGTTGACGCACAGGGTGTCGTGGACGAGACGGGGGCGCTCGGAGGGGTGCGCTAGGACGGCGGGCGCCGTGTAGAGCGCCGCCTGCCACGGCTGTTCGCGCCCCGAGGGCAGCTCCCGGCGCACGCAGAGCCCGCCCGCGACCTCGGCGCGCGCCCGGGTTGCGGCCGTCAGCAGCGCCTCCGCCGCGCCGGGTGGCAGCATGTCGTCGCTGTCGAGGAACATCACGTACGGCATGGTCACCGCGTCGATCCCGGTGTTGCGCGGGCTGCCGCAGCCGCCGCTGTTCACGCTCCGGCGCACCACCCGCAGCCGGGGCTCCCCGGCGGCCAGGCGGTCCAGGAGTTCGCCGCTGCCGTCCGTCGAGCAGTCGTCCACGGCGATCACCTCGCCGACGGCCGGCCCCTGGGCGAGTGCCGAGCGTACGGCGTCGGTGACGTGGGCGGCGTCGTTGTGGCCGATGACGACGACACCGACCTGGGGTGCCGGGTGCGGGTCTCGCGGGTCTGTACTCATGGGGTCCACGGGCCGGGTACGTAGGAAAGTCTGTATTACCCCATTACAAGCCGCTCAGTGCTCGATCCGGGAGGCGGTCCGAGTCCGGGCGGAGCCGTGTCGGGGGAGCGTGCTCTCCGGCCGGCGGCCGGGCCGAGCGCCACAGCCGGACGAAGGACAGCACGGCGGCCGCCGCCAGCAGCGCGTTACGGGCCAGCATCAGCAGGCAGCCGGTCCAGGTGCCGCCCACCACCTCGCGGTAGAGCATCGGGTAGGCCAGCGAACTGAGCGCGCTCGCCGCGAGGAGCAGCACCGCCACCGGGCGCTGGCTGGTGTGCCGGGAGGTCAGGCACACGGCGGCCAGACCCAGCAGCCAGATCAGGTACTGCGGGCTGATGACCCGGCTGGTGACGGTGAACAGCAGTACCGCGGCGAGCGCGGCGTCGTACGGCGTGGCCGGGCTCCAGTGCCGCGCCCGCAGCCGCCACAGCACGAGCAGCCCGAACGCGGCGGCCGTGAGCCCGAGGGAGAACGTGGCCACGGCGTGCACGTACGGGCCGACCAGCTCGATCGCGCCGTACTGGTAGCGGGTCCGGCCGGGCCAGCCGGCATGGCGTGCCAGGTTGAGCGCGGTGCCGCCGAGCGACTCGATCTGCACGCCCCGCCCGCCCTGCTCCCGCAGGAACGCCAGCGGATCGCTGAACGAGACGGCGAGAAGGGCGAATCCCAGGCCGCCGCCGGCCGTCGCCCAGCCCCACGCCCCGCGGGTCGCCCGTCCCCGCGGTGTGCCCAGCAGTACCAGCGCCGGCCACACCTTCACCAGCGCGCCCAGCGCCCCGAGGACGCCGCCCGCGCGCGGGGAACGCCCCGACGACAGCAGGGCGGCGACGGCGAGCGCGGTCACCTGCACGTCGTACCGGGCGAGCGGGATGTGCAGCAGCAGCGGCAGACCGCAGATCCACAGGCCCGCGCCGAGCAGACTGCCGCCGGGCCGCGTCCCGGCCCGGACCAGGGCCACCGCGATCAGCGCGTCCGCGGCCAGCGCCAGGGCCACGAACGACTGGAAGTACGTCAGCCACGGCAGCAGACCCGGCGCCAGCAGCACCACGCCCGCGCCCGGCGGGTACTGCCAGGTGCTGTCGTGGGCCGGGAAGGCGCCGTGCGACAGCACGCCGTACCAGTGGAAGTACAGACGCCACACCTCGCGCGGCACCGCGCCCCCGCCCAGCAGGGGCGAGCTGTCGTGCGTGAGCAGCCACGACATCAGGGCGCGGGTGACGAGCCAGACGGCGGTGAGTGCGAGGACCGGGCCGGGGGTGACACGGAGACGGTTCATCACGCGGGAGCCTAATCCGGGCGGATGGTCTATTCATGTTGATACGCCGTCATTCCCCGGCAAAGATTGGCTAATCGCAAAAGATCAGGCTGTGGTGAACCTCGGGTCTCCTCTGAAGCCGCGGCCGTACGGGGACGCGGCAGCGGTGTCCGCCGGGGCGGCCGCCGCCCCGGCGGGCCGGCCGGGCCGCGCTCGTCGGGCCGCGGCCGTGTGCGCGCCCGCGCTGGTGATGCTCGCGCTCGGCTGCTGGCGGCTCGACCGGGGCGGGATGTGGCGCGACGAGGCGGTCACCTTCCAGGTGGCCCGCCGCACGGTGCCGCAGATCTGGCGACTGCTGCACGACGTGGACGCGGTGCACGGCCTGTACTACCTCCTCATGCACCCCGTCCTGGCCGTCCACCCCGGCGAGGTCGTCCTCAGGCTGCCGTCCGTGTGCGCGGCGGCGGTGACCGCCGGTCTGGTCGCCGCGCTCGGCGCCCGGCTGGCGCGTCCGCGCGTCGGGCTGTGGGCCGGGCTGCTGTACGCCGTCTCACCGATGGCCGGTCACTACGCGCAGGAGGGCCGCTCGTACGCGCTGGTCGCGGCCGGCGCCACGGCGGCGACGCTGCTGCTCGTGCGGGCCCTGCGCGGCGGTACCTGGTGGGCGTACGGCACGGTCGTCGCCCTCACCTGCTGGCTGCACGAGTTCGCGGTGCTGCTGCTGCCCGCCCACGCGCTGTCGCTGGCGCTGACCCGGGTGGGGCCACGGGTATGGCGCGGCTGGGGGTGCGCGGCGGCCGTGGCGGGGCTCGGGCTGCTGCCGCTGGCGCTCGTGTCCCGGGCCCAGTCGGCGCAGGTGGCGTGGCTGCGACCGCCGACGCGGGCGACGGCACGGGGGCTGCTGCGCACGTTCCTCGGGCCGACGGACGGGGTGTTCTGGCTGTGTCTGGCCCTGGCCCTGGTGGGGCTCCTGGGTCTGGCCGGGCGGCGGGGCGAGCCGGCGTGTGCGGGGGTCGCCGCGCCGCTGACCGTGGTGCCGCCGCTCGCGCTGATGCTGGTGTCGCAGGTGTCGCCGCTGTACGTCGACCGCTATGTGCTCTACGCCCTGTCGGGGGCGCCGCTGCTGGTGGCGGCCGGGGCCGACCGGCTGCTGTCGCTCCGCGCGCGCGTCCCGCTCGCCACCCTGGCCGGAACCGTCGCCGTCCTCCTGGCCCTCACCCACCAGCTCCCCCTGCTCCGCGCCGACCGTGACCCGGCGCGCAGACCCGACGACCTCGCCGCCGTCGCCCGGGCCGCCGACCGGAAGCTGCGCCCGGGAGACCCCGTGCTGTTCCTGCCGGCGCAGACGCGGAACGCCGCCCTCACCTACCCGGCGGCCTTCCGCGGCGCCCGGGACCTGGCGCTGGCGGAGTCGGCCGCCGAGTCCGGGACCCTCTACGGACGGGAGGCGGGACCGCTGGTTCTGCGCCACCGGATGGCCCGGCTGGAGCGCGTCTGGGTGGTCGCCGACCGGGATGTGCTGGCCGGGCGGTGGACGCCGGGCAGCCCCGTCGAGCGGACCAAATCAGCCGTGCTGGCGCGGGAGTTCACGCCGGCCGAGGAATCCGTGCAGGGCGAGGTGGCCGTGCGGCTCTACGTCCGCCGCGCCCTCCCCGGCCTCACCGGTGCCCCGCAGCCTCCGCCAGCGCCGCCGCGTCCAGCGCGCTGGTGAGCCGGTCCAGGCGCTCGCGCAACTCGCCGATCTCCGCCAGCTCGAAGCCGGTGGCCGCCGCGATGCGGCGCGGCACCTCCAGGGCCCGCTCGCGCAGTGCCGCGCCCTGGCCGGTCAGCCGCACCTGCACCGAGCGCTCGTCGTGCGCGCTGCGCTCACGCATGACGAGACCGGCCGCCTCGAGCCGCTTGACCAGCGGCGACAGCGTCCCGGAGTCGAGCCGCAGATGCTCCCCGAGCTTCTTCACCGGCAGCTCGCCGTGCTCCCACAGCACCAGCAGCACCAGGTACTGGGGGTAGGTGAGCCCGAGCTCCTTGAGGATCACGCGGTACACGCCGTTGAAGGCGCGGGACGCCGCGTTCAGGGAGAAGCAGATCTGGCGGTCCAGCCGCAGCCACTCGGAGTCCGGGACGGTTTCGGTGGCCGGCGGGGTCGGCGGGGTCGGCGAGGCGCTCATGGTTCCAGGGTAGCTCTTTCAGGCCATTCAGTTGTACACAATTTAATCGTGTGCTCTACTTATGGCCGTGAGGCGGCCCGACCGGAGCCGCCGCGACGCAACCGACTTCCAGAGGGATGGTCTTCATGGACGCGCTCTACACCGCTGTCGCCACCGCCACCCACGGCCGCGACGGTCGTGCCGTCTCCTCCGACGGCAAGATCGACGTCAAGCTGGCCCCGCCGGTGGAGCTGGGCGGCGACGGCCAGGGCACCAACCCCGAGCAGCTCTTCGCCGCCGGTTACGCCGCCTGCTTCGGCAGCGCCCTCGGCCTCGTCGGCCGTCAGGCGAAGGTCGACGTCACCAACGCCGCGGTGACCGCCGAGGTCGGCATCGGCAAGCAGGGCGAGGGCTTCGGCCTGAAGGTGACGCTGCGCGTGGAGCTGCCCGAGACCGTGGACGAGGCGACCGGCCGCAAGCTGGTCGAGACCGCCCACCAGGTCTGCCCCTACTCCAACGCCACCCGCGGCAACGTCGAGGTCGACCTCGTCATCGAGTAGCCGGACCCGTCACCGGCGACCGGCCGGCCTCGCCTTCGGGGCCGGCGACTCGCCGCCGACCGCCTGGCCGGGGATCCGCACGGACCCCGGCCCGGCCGGCATGGACTCGCCGAGCAGCAGCGTCCGTACGACCCGCTCGGCGGCCCGCCCGTCGTCGAACTCGCAGAACCGGGCCCGGAAGTCCGCCCGCAGCCGCCGCGACTCCTCGTCCCGCCACGCCCCGGACGTGAACTGCCGGACCAGCTCCCGGTAGGAGCGGGACACATGGCCCGGCGCCTCCGCGGTGATGTCGAGATAGGTGCCCCGGCTCGCGGTGAACGCGGCCCAGTCGTCGGCGTGCACCACGATCGGGCGGTCCAGGACGGCGTAGTCGAACATCAGGGACGAGTAGTCCGTGACCAGGACGTCCGAGGCGAGCATCACCTCCTCGACGTGCGGCTCGTCCGTCGCGTCGACCACCACGCCGCGCCGGGCCAGCTCCGTCAGGCCCATGCCGCGCGCGGGACCGGCCGCCAGCGTCGGGTGCAGCCGCACCACGAGGGTGCTGCCCTCGCCGAGGTCGGCCGCGAACCGCGCCAGGTCGACCCGGTCCACGTGCCCGCCGCGCCGGTAGTCCCGGCGGGTCGGCGCGTACAGCACCACCGTGTGGTCCGCCGGGATGCCGTGCCGCAGGCGGAAGCCGGCGCCCGCCCCGTCGGCCGCGCCGACCAGCACGTCGTTGCGCGGGCTGCCGGTGCGCACCGAGGTGAAGTGGCAGGGGTAGGCGCGCTCCCAGACCAGCTCCGAATGACGGTTGGCGACCAGGCTGTAGTCCCAGCGGTCGGCCCGGCGCAGCATCTGCGGCACGTCGAAGCCCAGCCGGGCGCCGGGCTTGTCCAGCAGGTCGGCGCCCATGTACTTCAGCGGGGTGCCCTGATGGGTGTGGATGTGCACGCTGCCGGGCCGCTTGGCCAGCGCGCCGGGCCAGTTGACGTCGTTGACGAAGAACTTGGCCCGGGCGGTGATCTCCAGACAGCGCCGTGAGCCCATGAGCACGTGCTCGACGCCGGCCGGCAGCCGCCCGGCGGCCTCCTCGTCACGCACCACCCACACCCCGCGCAGCCCCGGGGCGATCTCCAGCGCTTTGCGGTACACGGCGGCCGGATCGCCCAGCACACCCTGGTGCGAGGACGCCGAGTACACCACCAGGTCCTCGTCCAGCGGCCGGTGCGCGTGCAGCCGGGCCCAGCCGCGCCGGGCCCGGGCGCCGACGGCCCGCCGGGCCGGCCCCGCCCGCCGCACGGCCTCGCGCCCGGCCCGGCCCGCCTGCCGCTTCAGCAGATAACGCGCGTAGCCGCCCTCCAGCACGGCGACCTCACCGTCCACGAGGGCGCCCTCGGGCCGGTACCGGCGGAACATCTCCGCCGTGCGCCGGAAGAACTCGGCCCGGTCCGACGGCGGCAGCCGGTCCGGCTTGGCGAGGATGTCCAGGCAGTGCTCGCCCATCTTGCGGTGCAGGTACGGCCGCCAGCCCGCCAGCTCCGGGTGTCCGTCCACGTAGGCGAAGACCCGCTCGTACTGGTCGTGGATGTCGAAGTGCTTGCGGCTGGTGGTGGACAGGATGTTGCCCTGCCTGCGCTGCCGGTAGTTCAGGCAGATCCGGTCCAGCGCGGCGATCCGCCGGGCGCTGAGCATGACCGGGAAGGTCCACGGGGTGTCCTCGTAGTACCCGGGCGGGAACTCGAAGCCGTTCTCCTCGACGAAGTCGCGCCGGTAGACCTTGTTCCACACCACCATCAGCAGGTCCAGGATCTCCGGCCGGCCGACGGCCGTGAAGGTCTCCGCGCCGGCCTCGGCGAGCACGTGCGCCAGGGCGTTGCGCCGGGTGCCGCCCCACCAGTAGGTGCGCGCGTAGTCGAAGACCAGCACGTCCGGGTCGCCGGCCTCCGCCAGCCGGTCGGCCATGGTGCCCAGCGCGCCCGGGGTGAGCGTGTCGTCGCTGTCCAGGAAGAACAGGTAGTCGCCGGTGGCGTGCGGCAGCCCGGCGTTGCGGGCCCGGCCGAGTCCGGCGTTCTCCGGCAGGTGCAGCACCTTCACCCGCGTGTCACGGGCCGCGTACTCGTCCAGGATCGCGCCGCAGCCGTCCGGGGAGCGGTCGTCCACGGCGATCAGCTCGAAGTCGTCGAAGGACTGCCGCAGCACCGAGTCCAGGCACTCGCGCAGGAAGCCCTGCACCTTGAAGCAGGGGACGATGAGACTGAAGCGGGGCACGGGTCAGCTCCTCACGAGGGTCGCGGCGGCGGGGGCGGGGACGCGCTCCGCGAGCGGGATCACCGGCGGGACCGCCTCCGGCGGCTCGCCGAGCAGCACCCGCCGTACGACGCGTTCGGCGGCCCGCCCGTCGTCGAACTGGCAGAACCGCTCCCGGAACGCGGCCCGCGCCGCCGTGGACCCGGGCCCCGCCCAGGAGCCGTCACGGAAGATCCGGGCCAGCTCGCCGGGTGTCCGGGCGACCGGCCCCGGCGGCTCGGCCGGCAGGTCGAAGTAGACGCCCCGTGTCTCCCGGTAGACCTCCCAGTCGTCGGCGTACACCACGATCGGCCGGTCCAGGTTGGCGTAGTCGAACATGATCGAGGAGTAGTCGGTGACCAGCGCGTCCGCCGCCAGGCACACGTCCTCCGAGGAGCGGTGCGCGGTCACGTCGATGACCCGGCCGGAGCCCGCCGGGCGCCCCAGGTCGTAGAAGTAGTGGGCGCGCAGCAGCACGACGACATCCTCGCCGGCCGCCTCGCAGAACGCCTCCAGATCCAGGCCGGGTTCGAACCCGGTGTGGTGGTCGCGGTGGGTCGGCGCGAACAGCACGGCCGTCGCCCCCTCGGGCACGCCCAGCTCCCGGCGGACGCGGGCGACGTCGTCGGCGGTCGCCGTGAAGTAGACGTCGTTGCGCGGATAGCCGTACTCCAGGTGCTCGTACGAGCCGGGGAAGGCACGCTCCCACATCTGCGTGGAGTGGCTGTTCGAGGACAGGTTGAAGTCCCAGCGGTCCACCCGGCCCAGCAGCTTCGTGAAGCTGCCGGACCGCGCCGCCACCACCGGGTAAGTCGACTGGTCCACCCCCATCGTCTTCAGCGGGGTGCCGTGCTGGGTCTGCAGATGCACACTGCCCGGCCGCTTCACCACGCCCTCCGCGAAGTTGGCGTTGTTGACCAGGTACGTGGCGCGGGCCAGCACCTCCCAGTAGCGGCGGGAGCCGATCACCACGTGGTCGACGCCCTCCGGCACGGCGTGGGCCTGGTCCGCCTCGACCAGGAACACCGAGCGGATGTGCGGGGCGAGTTCCCGGGCCTTGGCGTGGATCGCCGCCGGGTTGCAGGTGTATCCCCGGCCCCAGTACGCGCAGAACACCGCGAGCCGGGGATCCAGGGGCCGGCGCAGCTCACGGGCGTAGCGCAGCCGGGTGCGCAGCATGCGCGGGCGCGGCAGCCGCTCGGCGGACCGCGACGCCACCCGGTTGGCGCCCCGCAGCGCCCGGAACGCGCTGTACGCGCCCGTCGCCAGCAGCCGGTGCTGCACCCCCAGGCTGCCGGCGGGCGCGTGATGGCCGGCCGGCCGGTGCGTCCGGTAGAGCCGCCCGGCCCGGCGGAAGAACGAGCGGTGCCCGGAGGGCAGCCGTTCCGGGCGGGACGCCGTCCTCAGCACATGCGCGAAGAGCTGGTCGAACAGGGCCCGCGCCCGTTCGGCGGACAGCCCCGCCACGGCAGCCCGGGTCAGTACGAGTTCCACCTGGTCCAGCAGGGTGTGCTGGTGCGGCCCGGGCAGATTGAGCCGGCTGCCCTGGCGGCGCGACCGGTGGCGTACGACGGCCCGGCGCAGCACCGTGATCCGCTCGGCGGCGACGCCGGCCAGCCCGCTCCAGCCCAGGTCGGTGAAGTGGCCCTCGGGGAAGAGGATTCCGTGCTCGGTGAGGAAGGCCCGGCGGTAGGCGGTGCCCCACACCGGCAGCCGCACGCCGGTCAGCTCCGGGAACCGGTCCGGGGCGAAGGCCCCCTGCGGCGCCTTCGCCAGCAGCGGCGCGGCCGGGTTGGCCGGCGCGCCCTCCCACCAGGGAGTCCGCTCGTGCTCGGGGTACAGCACGTCGACGCCCGCGGTCTCGGCCAGCCGCGCGTCCAGGGCCGCCAGTGCACCCGGCAGCAGCAGGTCGTCGCCGTCGAGGAACAGCACGTACGCGCCGCCCGCCGCCCGCATCCCGGCGTTGCGCGCCCCGCTCAGGCCGGCGGACGGCGGCGAGTGGACCGGGGTCACCCGGGAGTCCCGCCCGGCGTACGCGGCGGCCACCGCGGCGGCCGGGGAGTCGGGTGCGTCGCAGACCGGGATCAGCTCGAGGTCGCCGAAGGACTGGCCGAGGACCGAGTCCAGCGCCTGGGACAGCCGGCCGGCGACCCCGTGGGACGGGACGATGATGCTGAAGCGGGGCATTCTGCTCTTTCCGTTGTCTTACCGACGCGCGTTGTCCTGCCGACGCGGCTCGGCCGTCCGGCGGGACGCCAGGTGGACGGCCGGACCGGAGTGGGCCGCGTCGTACTGCGGGGCATGGGAACTCCCAAGGATCAACGCTGTTCAGCGGCTCTCGGTGACGGGGTGCGGGCCGGAAGGTTGCGGCACGGTGGCGAGCGGGTAACGGGCGAGTGCCGCCGCGGCCGAGGGCACCGGCCCGCGCTCGGCGAGCGGGACGAACGCCGGCAGCCCCTCCGTCTCACCCAGCACGACCCGCCGTACGACCCGCTCGGCGGCGTGCCCGTCGTCGTAGGGGCAGAACCGCTCCCGGAAGGCCGCCCGCAGCCGGCCGGTGCCGGAGTCGCGCCACCGGCCGGTGGCGAAGACGTCGATCAGCTCGTCCTCGCCGGCGGCGACCGCGCCAGGCGGGAAGGCGCGCAGGTCGAAGTAGACGCCCCGGGTCGCCTCGTAGGTGTCCCAGTCCCCGGTGTGCACAATGATCGGCCGGTCCAGGCACGCGTAGTCGAACATCAGGGACGAGTAGTCGGTGAGCAGCGCGTCCGAGGCCAGGCAGAGGGACGCCACGTCCGGGTGCCCGGAGACGTCGATGATCTGGCCGTCCTCACCGCGGGAGCCGCCCTGCGGGACGGGGGAGCGGTCGAGGACGACGAAGCGCGGGCCGAGCCGGCGCTGGATCCGGCCCAGGTCGAGCAGCGGGCGCTGGGTTCGGCGGTGGTCGCGGTGCGCGGGCGCGTACAGGACGGCGACCGCGCCCTCCGGGACGCCAAGAGACTCGCGCAGCCGGGCCACGTCCGCCGAGGTGGCCCGCTGGAACACGTCGTTGCGCGGCGAGCCGTACTCCAGCGTGGTGTAGCGGCCCGGGTACACCCGTTCCCAGGTCAGGGTGGTGTGCCGGTTGCCGGACAGCACGTGGTCCCACTGGTCGACGGCCCGCAGCAGCTCCTCGAAGTCGGTGTCCCGGGCGGCCGCGGGACGCTCCCGCAGGTCCAGGCCCCGGTGCCCGAGCGGGGTGCCCTGCTCGGTCTGGACGAAGACCTGACCCGGGCGCTTGCGCAGTCCAGGTCCGAAGTGGCCGTCGTGCACCAGGTACTTGGAGCGGGCCAGCGCCGTCCAGCAGGCGGCCGTGCCCGGGAGCAGCCGGCGCGGACCCGGCGGGACCGCGTGCCGGTGCTCCGGGCGGGCGATCCAGGCGGTGCGGATGTGCGGGGCGTGCGTGCGGAACGCCTCCTCCAGCGCGCCCGGACCGCCGCCGGGCCCCTCCTGGGCGGCGAACACCGCGCGGTCGGCGCGCAGCGGCAGGCGGAGCTGGATCCGGTAGTGCAGTCGAAGGGCCGCGGACCTGAGGGCGCGGGCGAACCTCCGCGCGTGCTTCAGCGAGCGACGCCGGAGGGCCGCGGCCAGTCGCAGCGCGCGGAAGGTGCGGTGCAGGCCGAAGCGGACCAGGGTGTGCCGCAGCCGGGAGCGGGCCGGCACCCCGGCGCCGGGGACGCGGTAGCGGCGGTAGTGGTCCCGGGCCCGGCGCAGGAACTCGGCGTGGCTGCCGCGCGGCAGCCGGTCCCGGCGGCTGAGGATCGTGACGTAGTGGTCGATCATCCGGCCGAACAGCTCCGCACGCCAGCGATCGAGTCCGGGATGCCGCTCGACGTACGCGAACACCCGGTCGTACTGCTCGAAGACGTCGAAGTGCTTGCGGCTGGTGGTGCCCAGGATGTTGCCCTGCCGGCGCTGCCGGTAGTGCACGCACACCCGGTCCAGGGTGGCGATCGACTCCGCCGCCATCAGGGCCGGGAAGGTCCAGGGGGTGTCCTCGTAGTAGCCGGGCGGGAACGAGAGGCCCCGCTCCTCGACGAACTCCCGCCGGTACGCCTTGTTCCAGGCGACCATCAGCACCCGCAGCAGCCCCGGGCGGTCCTCGAGGCGGAACGGCGCCGGACCCCGCTCGGTCAGGTGCACGGCCACCTGGTTGCGGACCGCCTCGCCGTTCCAGAAGGTGCGCGCGTAGTCGAAGACCAGGAGGTCCGGCTCGTCGGTCTCCTTGATCCGGTCGGCGATCGCGCGCAACGCGTCCGGGGTGAGCGTGTCGTCGCTGTCCAGGAAGAGCAGGTAGTCGCCCGTCGCCCGGGCCATGCCCGTGTTGCGGGCACGGCCCAGGCCCTGGTTCTCCTGGAGGTGCACGACCTTCACGCGGGCGTCGCGGGCCGCGTACTCGTCGGCGATCGCTCCGCAGGCGTCCGGGGAGCAGTCGTCCACCACGATCAGTTCGAGATCGGGGTACGACTGGGAGAGCACCGAGTCCAGGCACTCGGACAGGTACGCCTGGACCTGGTACGCGGGGACAATCAGAGTGAACCTGGGCACGGGACATCCATGGGTCGGTCGGCACGGGCGTCTGGCCCGGGAACGGCCGATGGAGTGAATTGGTTACGGTTCGTACGGCGTTCGGGGGACACCGCGAACACCTCGGCTACACGCCGAGGGGCGGGCCCGGCCGGCCCGCCCCTCGAAATCCGTTCACCGCGGGTCTACTTGACCGCGCCCGCCATCACCCCGGACACGAACTGCCGCTGGAACGCGAAGAACACGGCCAGCGGGATCACCATCGAGATGAAGGCGCCGGGCGCCAGCACGTCGATGTTGTTGCCGAACTGCCGTACCTGCGTCTGCAGGGCGACCGTGATCGGCTGCGAGCCGGACTTGGTGAACACCAGCGCGACCAGCATGTCGTTCCACACCCACAGGAACTGGAAGATGCCGAGGCTCGCGATGGCGGGCCCGCCGAGCGGCATCACCACCCGGGTGAACAGCCGCAGTTCACCGGCGCCGTCGAGGCGCGCCGCCTCGAGAAGTTCCCGGGGGATCTCCGCGAAGAAGTTGCGCAGCAAGAACACCGCGAACGGCAGGCCGAAACCGACGTGGAACAGGATCACCCCGAGGATGGTCCCGAACAGGCCGATCTCGCCGAACAGTTCCGCGATCGGGATCAGCGCCACCTGCACCGGCACCACCAGCAGGCTGACCACGCCGAGGAACCACCAGTCCCGGCCCGGGAACTCCATCCACGCGAACGCGTAGCCCGCGAGCGAGCCGATCACCACGACCAGGATCGTCGCCGGGACCGTGATCAGCACGGTGTTCACCAGGGAGTTGGTGATGTCGCCGTTCTCCAGCAGCTTCTGGTAGCTGTCGAAGGTCAGCTGGGACGGCTTGGCGAACACCTGCCACCAGCCGCTCGCGCTCATGTCCTCCGGCGCGCGCAGCGAGGAGATGAGCAGGCCGATGGTCGGCACCAGCCAGAACAGGCCCACGAGCAGCAGGAAGAAGCGGACCAGCCCGCCGCTGAGCCGCCCGGTCATCCGCGCGGCCCAGGACTGCCGGGCCCGCACGGCCGTGTCGGTGGGTGTCACCTTCCCGATCCTTCCGGCAGTCGCCGTCATCCCCGCACCTCCCACCGAAGCCGACGAATGTTGCCGCGTCCTCCCGGGGGGCGACCCCCGGACCCCCGGCCGTACCGGGGCGCACGCGTCTTCATCGCCGCACCTCCCGCCGAAGCCGACGAATGTTGAACAGCATCACCGGGATCACCAGGAGCAGCAGGAACACCGCGATCGCGCTGGCGATGCCCGGCTGGCCCTCCGCGAAGCCCTTGCGGTACAGCTCCAGGGCCAGCACGTTGGCGTCGTCCTGGGAGGAGCCGGGGGCGATGATGTAGACGAGGTCGAAGACCTTCAGCACGTTGATCATCAGTGTGACCACGACCACCGCCAGGACCGGCGCGAGCAGCGGCACGGTGACCTTGCGGAACACCTGCCACTCGTTGGCCCCGTCCACGCGCGCCGCCTCCAGCAGCTCCCGGGGCACCCCCGCGAGCCCGGCCGCGATCAGCACCATCGCGAAGCCCGCCCACATCCACACGTACGACCCGATGACGGCCGGGGTCACCAGCGCCGGACCGAGCCAGTCGACGCCGTTGTAGGGCTCCTTGAAGTTGCTCGCCGGCAGCCGCAGCAGCGCCCCGTCGGCCGACGCGGGCAGCGTGAAGGTGCCGTCGCCGGCGGCCTCGGCGGAGGCCACCACCTTGCCGTCCTTGACCGCCTCGATCCGCATCCCGGCGTAGCCGAGTTCGGACGGGTCGGGCGAGCCCAGCTTCCCGACGCCCTTGCCGCGCGTGAAGTCCTGCCAGGTGGTGCCGGTGATCTTCCCGGGCTCGGCCCCGGCGGCCACGGCCTTCTTCGCGCCGTCCGGCATCTGGTCCGGGGCCACCCCGACGAGCGGGAGCGTGACCGGCTGCCCGGCGTGCACGGGGGCCGAGGTGATGAACCCGCCCGCGTCCGCCTTCAGCGGCGAGTCACGGCCCGGGTGCGCCTTCGGGAACGCCGACGACTGGGCGAAGGTGTCGTGCACCCCCACCCACACCGCGTTGGCGACGCCCTTGTCCGGGTCCTGGTCGTACACCAGCCGGAAGATGATCCCGGCCGCGAGCATCGAGATCGCCATCGGCATGAAGACGACCAGCTTGAACGCCGTTCCCCAGGACACCCGTTCGGTCAGCACCGCGAAGATCAGGCCGAGCGCGGTGGAGACCGTGGGCGCGAACACCACCCAGATGATGTTGTTCTTCAGCGCCGTCCGGATGCCGTCGTCCGTGAACAGCGCCTTGTAGTTGTCGAAGCCGGCGAAGCCGTCCCCCGAGGCGTTGTAGAAGCTGCGGACGACCGAGTACCCGATCGGGTAGACCACGAGCGCGCCGAGCAGCACCAGGGCGGGCAGCAGGAACAGGGCTGCCACGGCCTTGCGGGTGCCGGTCACGCTCTTTCGGCTCTTGGGCGCGGCCGGGCCCGGAGAGGCCCCGGCCGCCGCTGCCGACGCCATGGCCGGATCAGCTCCCGTTCCCGTACGCGGCCGCCGCGTCCTTCTCGAGCTGTGCCTGGGTGCCCGCGACGTCCTTCGGGTTCTTCAGGAAGTCCTGCAGGTCCTTCCACTCGCCCTTGCCGGGGGTGCCGCCGAACGCCTGCGGGGCCTGGTCGGACATGTCGAAGCGGAAGTCGTCGCCGGAGGCGATCAGCGCCTTGGCGATGGTGCGCTGCACCTCGTTCGGGTAGGCCGACTCCGCCACGTTCTTGTTCGGCGAGAGGTAGCCGCCGAGCCTGGCCTGGATGGTCGCCGCGTCCGGGGAGGCCAGGAAGGTGGCCAGCGCCTGGGCGGCCTTGGAGTCCTTCAGTACGACGGCCGCGTCACCGCCGGAGACCACCGGCGCGTCGGAACCCACGGCGGGGAACGGGAACACCTTCGCGTCCGTGCCCACCTTCGCCTTGGTGTCGCCGATGTTGACCTGCGCGAAGTCGCCCTCGTAGACCATGGCGGCCTTCGGCTGGTCGCCGCCGGTGAAGGTCTGGGTGACGGAGGCCGGGAACTCGGTCTGCAGCGCGCCGTCCGCGCCGCCCGCCACATAGTCCTTCTTGCCCCAGATCTGGGCGAGCGTGGTGAGCGCCTGCTTCACCGAGGGATCGGTCCACTTGATCTTGTGCTGGGCGAGCTGGTCGTACTTCTCCGGGCCGGCCTGGGACAGATAGACGTTCTCGAACCAGTCCGTCAGCGTCCATCCGTCGGCGCCGCCGACGGAGAACGGGGTGACCCCGGAGTCGTACACCGCCTGCGCGGCGGTCAGCAGGTCCTGCCAGCTCTTGGGTTCCTTGGCGCCCGCGTTCTCGAAGGCCTTGGCGTTGTACCAGATCAGCGACTTGTTGGCGGCCTTGTAGTAGACGCCGTAACTCTTGCCGTCGACCTTGCCGATGTCCTGCCAGCCCTGCGAGTAGTTCTTCCGGAGCTCCTTGAGCGCGTCCGCGCCGAGCGGCTTCGCCCAGCCTTTCTGCACGGCCTGCTTGATCGCGCCCGGCTGCGGCAGCAGCGCCACGTCCGGCGGCTGACCGCCCGCGATCTTGGAGCCCAGGAAGTTGATGATCGGGTCCTGGGCGGGCACGAACGTCACCTTCGCGCCGGTGCGCTTCTCGAACTCCGCGAGGACCTTCTTGAAGTTCGCCTGTTCGGTGCCGGTCCAGACGGCGGCGACCTCCAGCTTCGCGCCGTTCAGCTTCGGCAGGGTGAGGGTGGAGCCGGTGGCCCCGCCATCCGTGCCGCCGTCGCCCTTCTTGTCGCTGTCGCCGCCGGAGCAGGCGGTCAGCGCGAGGGCTCCCGCGAGCAGTGCGGCGAGTGTGGTGACGGCCCTGTGTGTCCGGATGGTGCCGCTGTTGCTGCGCATCACTTCCCCGTTCGTCGCTCTCCGTTGAACGTCAGAACTCTGTCCCGTCCGGTCCGGTCTACGCCGGGGCGGACGGAGGCGGCAAGAGCGCCTGCGCCGTCCAGCGGTCCATCGTGACCGGCTCGTGATCAGCGGGGCATGCGTGGCGTTCCGGGGCGGGCCGTCAGAGCAGCGAGGGCACCTCCGCCGCGGCGACCTCGCGGGCCGCCCGCTGCACCGCGCTGGCCAGCAGGGCCAGGTCGGTCGGGCCGTTGCCCAGCTCCCGCACCGGGCGGCGGGCCGGCGGATCGCCCATGCGCTGCCACTCCAGCGGCACCACCGTGGGCCGCTGGGTCGCGGTGCGCGGGATACGGCCGGTGACCCGGCCGCCCTGGAAGCCGACCGCCCGCCCGTCCGGGTACGTCAGCCGGCCCCGCCCCGGCGCGGGTTCCCCGCCGGGCTCGCCGCCCCGCTCGGCCGCAGCGGCGCCCGTGCGCCCGGCGGACGGCGCGTCCAGCGCGATGCGCAGGGTGGCCCGCCTGGCCGGTTCCGTCTCCGCCGTACGGCCGCCCGTGCCGGCCGTCGCCACCAGGTGCACCCCGAGCCGCTCGCCCTCCCGGGCCACGGCCTCCAGCGCCCGCATCACCGACCCGGCGGCGGGCCGGCCCGGCGAGCCGAGCGCGGGGGAGACCAGCGCGTCCAGGTCGTCGACGACCACCACGAGCCGGGGCAGCGGCGGCGCGGCCTCGGCGCGCTGCCGTGCGGCGGCCCCGGGCCGCAGCCGCAGCGTGGAACTGGGCGGCGCCTCTATGTCCCCCGTCGAGTCCGCCGCGCCGGCACCGGACCCGGCGGCGGTCCGGCCGTTCGGGGTGCGCTGCGCGACGATCCGGCCCGGCGTCTCGCGCCCGGTGTGCCACTGGGCGAAGTCGGTCAGGCCCAGCAGCTCCGCGCGCCGCTTCAGCTCCGCCGTCAGCGACTGCGCGAACTCCCGCATGCGCACGGGGTCGTTGGCGATGAGGTGGGTCGTCACATGGGGTATGTCCGTACAGACGCGCAGTCCTTCGCCGCGTCCCGCGCCGGTGCCGACGCCGTCCCGGCCGTCGATCAGCACCATGCCCAGCCGGTCGGGCCGCTCGGCCGCGGCGAGCGAGGCGGCCACCGTCCGCAGCAGCTCGGTGCGGCCGCTGCCCGCCGGCCCCTCGATCAGCAGGTGCGGCCCGTCGGCGACCAGGTCGACGGTGAGCGGTCCGTGCGGCCCGGCTCCCAGCACCGCCCTGGCCCGGCCGGCCGGGGACGCCGTGTCGTCGGCCGCGTCCGCCCAGCGGGCCATCAGCGAGGCGGGGGTGGCCCGGGCCAGCCCCAGCTCGTCCAGCAGCCGCGCGGACGCGGGCAGGGGCACGGCCACGCGCGCGTGCGGCTCGGCGAGCGGGCCGTCCGGCCGCAGCGGCGCCAGCGCCCGCGCGAACCGCTCGGCCCAGGCGGGGGAGACGGCGTCGACGGTGGCGAGGGTGCCCGGGCCGACCGGGCCGGTGGGCGCGACCCGCATCAGATGGAGCGCGCCGGCGACGTCACCGCCGAGCAGGGCGACGGCCCCGCAGTGCCGGAAGGTGGGCGTGACCTCGCAGGCGGCCTCGTAGGTCCGGGTCACCGGCGAGGCGGGGGAGGCGGGCTCGGTCTCGGCGAGGCACACCACGTGGATCCCGGCCCGCGGACCGGCCACGGCCAGCCGCGCCAGGGACTCCCGCAGGGCCGCGCCTCCCGGGTCCCCGTCCACGACGACGACCGTGTACGGCCCCGGGAAGCCGCCGGTCCCGGCCGGAACGGCGTCCTCCCTGACCCATGAGGGGCGGCGCGCGGCCGTCCGGGTCAGGGCGTCCGCGGGACCGGGAGCGGCCGCCGGGGCCGGGGCGGCGCCGCGTGCCGCGCCCGGTCCGGCATGACTGCCCGCCGGCGCGGTGAAAGAGGCCGCCGTGCCGAACGCCGTGCCCGTGGCGGAGGCCGGTCCGGCGGGGAAGGCCGGGTCCGGGTGAGTGTCGTGGGCCGCCGGGTCCGGGTGGGCGTCGTGGACCGGGTCTCCGTAGGCGCCGTGCTGCCGCGGACCCGGTACGGAGGCGGTGGCGGTCCGTGCGGTGCCGTCGCGCTCCGCCGGAGCCGTCCGGGACGGGGCCGACTCGGCCGTGCCCCGGCCCGTCGCCGCGTACTCGTCGACCCGGCGCAGCAGTTCCTCCGTACGGGCCGCCGCCTGCTCGCGGTCGTGGGCGAGCAGCAGGCGGCAGTCCTGGCCGTGGCCGGGGCGGACGTGCGGCAGCCAGCCGAGCCAGGACCACTCGGCCGTGCGTTCCGCCACCGGGCGGGCGCGGTCCGCGCTGATCAGCACGATCTCCAGCAGGTCGGGGGAGTGCAGCGCGGCGAGCTGGGCCAGCACCGCGCGGGCCAGGCCGGACAGCCGGGGGCGCGGCCCCGCCAGGCCCAGCGCGCCCACCTCGCGCAGCGCGGCGGTCACCGGCACGGCGGGCAGCACGCCGGAACCGTCCGGCGCGCCGCGGTCGGCCGTGCCGAGCCGCACGGTCAGCGCCTCCGGGTGTCCCGGTCCCCGCTCCCACAGCCGGGGCCCCGGGCCCAGCGCGGTCAGCAGCAGCGCGGCCGGGTCCGGCCAGGTCTCGGGCCGCTGGGCGGCGCCGGTGCCCCCGGCGGCCGTCCCGCCGGGCAGCGTGCCGTACTCCTCGGGCCCGCCGGCCGGCTGCTCCCCGCGTCCGCCCGTGAGCCGGCGCGCCCACGCGCCGAGTCCGCCGCGCCGCCGCATCCCCGGCGGGACGTCGGTACCCCGCAGCGGGGTGCCCTTGCGGGTGCCGTGGCCGGTGTCCTCCGGGAACGCCGTACCGGCGTGGGCGTCGACGCCGTGCGGTCCGGCGTGCGTGTCGCCGCTGCCCGCGCCGCCGGCGCCGGACGGGGCGCTCAGGCTCTCCGCGCTCGGTGCCCCGGCCTGCCCGGGCACCACTAGGGGCTCCACGCGGTCGTGTGCGCCGTCGTGGCCGGCGCCGTGGTCCGCCGAGCCGTATGTGTGCCGGGTGGGCCCGGCCGGGTCCGGGCCGCTCCCGGCGGCCGGCGGCTCCTCGCGCGCGTGCCCCTCCGGTTCGCCCGGGAGCACCCGCAGGCACCCCTCCCCGTCCGGCAACGTGGCCGTGCGCGCCCCGGGACCCCCGGACGGCGTAACCCGCAGGGCGGATTCACCGATCCGCAGCAGCGCGCCCGCGGGGAACCGCACCGGGCGCTCGCCCACGCGCGTGCCGTCGAGGGCGGTGCCGTTCGTGGAGCCGAGGTCGGTGACCGAGACCCGGCCGTCGGCGCCGACCGTGACCGCGCAGTGCAGACGGGAGACGTCCGGGTCGTCCAGCGGCACGTCGGCGTCGGCGGAACGGCCGACGGTGATCCGGCCGCCGTGCAGCAGATGGACCCCGCCCGCGTCCGGCCCGGCGACCACGTGCAACTGGGTCGGGGCGTCGTCCAGTTCGGGATGCGGCTCGGGGGCCGCCGGGGCGCCCAGGGACAGCACGGCGCCGTCGACCAGCGGGGGCTCGCCCAGGACGCGGCGGCGCGCGTCCAGCCGCTCCGCGCCCGCGTACAGCACCACCGGGGCGCCGCCGCCGGTGTCCCGGCCCGCGCCGCCCTCCCCGGCGACCGCCGCGGCCAGTCCCGACGCCACCGCGGCCAGATCCGTGCCCGCGGGCGCCGTCACCAGCACGTCGCGGCTCACGGCACGGCCCCGCTGCGGGGACGGGCCCAGCGGATCTACGACGGTCAGCCGGATCTGCATCGCCGTCAGCGGTCCCTTCTGCCCGGGCGCGGACTACCCCACCCCCCGCACGAGCACGTCGGCCAGTACTGCACGCATCCTCGCACCTGTCACTGACAACGTGCCCACGACCCGGTGCCAAGTGATCTTGATTGGTCAGCTCTGCCCCCAAAAGTGCCTGACCAGTAGTGCGCCGATGATCAGTTGAGATCGGTCACGTACGGCACCTGGCAACCAGGGGGCCGGGGCGAGCGTCTTCCCTTCGAACCAAAAACCCCTGGAGCCACGACCCCGACAGGCGAGGTCCGGGCGGACCGGCGAACATCGTCGGGAACGCTTACGTAGTGCCCTGTGGACCGGCACTACAGTGGGTCGGAACACCAGAATCGGCAAGCAAGCAGCAGGGAGCGCGTGACGTGCGGCCAGTCGGCAGCAAGTACCTGCTCGAGGAGCCGCTCGGACGCGGCGCCACGGGCACCGTCTGGCGTGCCCGCCAGCGCGAGACGGCGGGTGCCGAGGCGGCCGTGCCCGGCCAGCCCGGCGAGACGGTCGCGATCAAGGTCCTCAAGGAGGAACTGGCGAGCGACCCGGACATCGTGATGCGCTTCCTGCGCGAGCGCTCCGTCCTGCTCCGGCTCACCCACCCGAACATCGTGCGGGTCCGCGACCTGGTCGTCGAGGGCGATCTCCTGGCCCTCGTCATGGACCTCGTCGACGGCCCCGACCTGCACCGCTATCTGCGCGAGAACGGTCCCTTCACGCCCGTCGCCGCCGCGCTGATGACCGCGCAGATCGCCGACGCCCTCGCCGCGAGCCACGCCGACGGCGTCGTCCACCGCGACCTGAAGCCCGCCAACGTGCTGCTCCAGCAGTACGAGGGCCGGATGCACCCGATGCTGACCGACTTCGGCATCGCCCGCCTCGCCGACTCCCCGGGCCTGACCCGCACCCACGAGTTCGTCGGCACGCCCGCGTACGTCGCGCCGGAGTCCGCCGAGGGCCGACCGCAGACCTCCGCCGTCGACGTGTACGGCGCCGGCATCCTGCTGTACGAGCTGGTCACCGGCCGTCCGCCGTTCTCCGGCGGCAGCGCCCTCGAAGTGCTGCACCAGCACCTGAGCGCCGAGCCGCGCCGCCCCTCCACCGTCCCGGACCCGCTGTGGACGGTCATAGAGCGCTGCCTGCGCAAGAACCCCGACGAGCGGCCCAGCGCCGAGAACCTCGCGCGCGGGCTGCGGGTCGTCGCCGAGGGCGTCGGCGTGCACGCGAACGCCGCGCAGATCGCCGCGGCCGAGGGCGTGGGGGCCCTGCTCGCCCCCGACCCGGCCCCGGCCGCCGTCCCGGGGGAGCCCGGCGCCGCCGACCCCACCCAGGTGCTGCCGACGAACGCGCCCCAGGGGGCGTACGACCCCAACGCCGCGACCAGCGTGCTGCCGCACACCGGCGGTCCGGCCGGCGCCGCCGACCCCACCGCCGTAATGCCGAACACCGGCGCCGCGGACCCCACGGCGGTGCTGCCGAACACCGGCCCGCAGGGGCAGCAGCCGGACCAGCCGCACCCCTGGCAGAACCAGCTTCGCGCCGCCCGGGACCGCAACGAGCAGACGCAGGTCCAGTACCTCGACCCCGACGAGGACCCGCTGCGCCGCCGGCCCCAGCGCCAGGTCGCCAGGCCGCAGCAGCAGCGCCAGGCCCAGCAGGGACGCCCGCAGCAGCCGCAGCCGCGCGGCAGGCAGCAGCCGCACGCCGGATACGGCTACCCGGACCAGCAGCCCCAGCAGTACGCCCCGCAGCGGCAGCCGCAACGGCAGCCGCAGCGGTACGCGCCCCCCGCCCCGGAGCCGCAGCGTCCCGCGCGCGAGCCCCGGGCGCCGCGGCAGCGCGGCGCCAACCCGATGAAGATCCCCGGACTCGGCTGCCTCAAGGGCTGCCTGTTCACGATCGTCATCCTGGTCGTCGCGAGCTGGCTGGTCTGGGAGCTGACCCCGCTGCACACCTGGGTCGGCCAGGGCCGGGGCTACTGGTCCCAGCTCAGCGACTGGGCCGGTCAGGTGAGCGACTGGATCAAGCAGCTCGACAGTTCCTCCGGCAACGGCAACTGAACGCGAGTTTGGGAATTTGTCGACATCCGGCGGGTGATTTCCGCCTCGACGGTGAAGGTTGGCTCGCTCGACGCGTAGTTTTGTCGCCCGGGGGTCCTGGTCTGTCGGCTGGGGGTCCGGGGGCCGTCCCCTGGAATGACGCAGCGGCGACAACACGCGTCGGTAGGAGCAGTCTTGGCACGGAAGATCGGCAGCCGGTACACCGCGAACCAGATCCTGGGGCGGGGCAGCGCCGGCACGGTGTGGCTGGGCGAGGGGCCGGAGGGGCCCGTCGCGATCAAGCTGCTGCGTGAGGACCTCGCGTCCGACCAGGAACTCGTCGGGCGCTTCGTGCAGGAGCGCACCGCGCTGCTCGGCCTGGAGCACCCGCACATCGTGTCCGTGCGCGACCTGGTGGTCGACGGCAACGACCTGGCCCTGGTCATGGACCTGGTGCGCGGCACCGACCTGCGCACCCGCCTGGAGCGCGAGCGTCGGCTCGCACCGGAGTCGGCCGTGGCGATCGTCGCCGACGTCGCCGACGGGCTCGCCGCCGCCCACGCGGCCGGGGTGGTCCACCGGGACGTGAAGCCCGAGAACATCCTGCTGGACATGCAGGGCCCGCTCGGCCCCGGCGGGTCCCACCCGGCGCTGCTCACCGACTTCGGCGTGGCCAAGCTGATCGACTCCCCGAAGCGGACCCGCGCCACGAAGATCATCGGCACTCCGGACTACCTGGCCCCGGAGATCGTCGAGGGCCTGCCGCCGCGCGCCGCCGTGGACATCTACGCGCTGGCCACGGTCCTCTACGAACTCCTCGCGGGCTTCACGCCGTTCGGCGGCGGCCACCCCGGCGCGGTGCTGCGCCGGCACGTCACCGAGACCGTCGTACCGCTGCCCGGCATCCCCGAGGAGTTGTGGGCGCTGCTCGTGCAGTGCCTGGCCAAGGCGCCCGCCTCCCGGCTGCGCGCCTCGGAGCTGGCGGTACGGCTGCGGGAGCAGCTGCCCCTGCTGGCCGGCATGCCGCCGCTGGACGTGGACGAGCCGGACGCGGACTCCGCCGACGAGGCCCAGGACCAGGTGGTGCGGGACCCGGCCGGCGAGGAGCCGGTACGGCGGCGGGGCGCGGTGTCCCTGGTGCCCGGCGCCAGACCCGACTCCAACCGGGACACCCACACCTCGATGCGGGTGCCGGCACCGGACGAGCTGGCGGGCGGAGCCCACGGCACGGCGCGGGCACCGCGCGCGGCGGGCGCGCCCCGGCCGGGCTCGGCCCGGCACCGGGCCGCGATGCGGCGGCGCCGGATCACGCTGGGCGTGGCGGGGGTGGTCCTGGCCGCGGCCATCGGCCTGGGGGCGTGGGCGGCGACATCGGGCGACGACGAGCCCCCGGCCGGCACCCACAGCACGTCGACGCCGTGACCCGCGGGCGCCGCTCCGCGTGAGGCGGCCCGTCCGGCGCCCGAGGGCGAGGCCGCCAGGGCCGGGGCGGGGGCCCGGGGGCGCGGCACCCCGCAGGGCGCGGACGGCACCGGCCGCCCACAGGCCCGGCCGAGCCACCCTGCTCTGGCCGCTCGGCGGAGCCGTTACGCTGGATGCGTGGCAGTCGTCGATGTATCCGAAGAGCTGAAGTCCCTCTCCTCGACCATGGAGTCGATCGAGGCCGTCCTGGACCTCGACAGGATGAGGGCAGACATCGCCGTGCTCGAGGAGCAGGCGGCCGCGCCGTCCCTGTGGGACGACCCGGACGAGGCGCAGAAGATCACCAGCAAGCTCTCCCACCTCCAGGCCGAGGTCAGGAAGGCGGAAGGGCTGCGCGGCCGGATCGACGATCTCGCCGTCCTCTTCGAGATGGCCGAGGAGGAGGACGACCCGGACACCCGCGCCGAGGCCGAGTCCGAGCTGGCCGCCGTCCGCAAGGCGCTGGACGAGATGGAGGTCCGGACGCTGCTCAGCGGCGAGTACGACTCCCGTGAGGCCCTCGTCAACATCCGCGCCGAGGCCGGTGGCGTCGACGCCGCCGACTTCGCCGAGAAGCTCCAGCGCATGTACCTGCGCTGGGCCGAGCAGCGCGGCTACAAGACCGAGGTCTACGAGACGTCGTACGCGGAGGAGGCGGGCATCAAGTCCACCACCTTCGCCGTGCAGGCGCCGTACGCCTACGGCACCCTCTCCGTCGAGCAGGGCACCCACCGCCTGGTGCGCATCTCGCCCTACGACAACCAGGGCCGCCGCCAGACCTCCTTCGCGGGCGTGGAGATCCTCCCCGTGGTCGAGCAGACCGACCACGTCGAGATCGACGAGTCCGAGCTGCGAGTGGACGTCTACCGGTCGTCCGGTCCCGGCGGCCAGGGCGTGAACACCACCGACTCCGCGGTGCGCCTTACCCACATCCCCACCGGCATCGTCGTCTCCTGCCAGAACGAGCGGTCGCAGATCCAGAACAAGGCGACCGCGATGAACGTCCTCCAGGCCAAGCTGCTGGAGCGGCGCCGCCAGGAGGAGCAGGCCAAGATGGACGCCCTCAAGGGCGACGGCGGCAACTCCTGGGGCAACCAGATGCGTTCCTACGTGCTGCACCCCTACCAGATGGTCAAGGACCTGCGCACCGAGCATGAGGTGGGCAACCCCGAGGCCGTGTTCAACGGCGAGATCGACGGGTTCCTGGAGGCCGGTATTCGCTGGCGCAAGCAGCAGGAGAAGTAACCTTGTCGACATGACAACTGCCGCCCTCGAGGCGGCAGTTGTCATTTGCCTGGGTTTTACATCACACTCACGGCTTCCAAGTCACGGCAAACGCCGCTCCGTCGGACATTGCGCCCGCAACGGCCTTGACGATGCTCAGAAAACTCGGAAGGGTGAAGCGTGGCATGCGTATCTCTGGGGCGCATGTGAACCGGGGGAATTGACGCAGATCTCGTCACGGCTGCCTCCGTCGATCACGGCAAGCCCCACGCGCCGCCTAATTGACGACAGCTACTGGGGGTAGCAACCACATGACGAAGAAGACGCGGATCCGGGTCGCGCGGATAGCCGCCGGCGCCGTGATCGCGGCCGGCGCCTCGCTCACCGCAGCGGGTGCCGCCTCGGCCCTGGACCTCGGAGTCCAGGCCGGGCCGATCACCCTTGGTGTGAGCACCGAGGGTGAGGCAGACGGTGGCACGGCCGACGGGGGTACCGCCGATGGCGGGACGGCCGACGGCGGCGCCAATGTCGGTGTGACCGAAGGTGGTGACGGTGGCACCGTCACCTCCGGTGGCACCACGGACGGTGGTACCACGATTGGTGGCACTGTCACCATCGGTGGCACCACGTCGGACGGCGGCACCACGACCGGTGGCACCACGACGGACGGTGGTACGACCACGACCGGTGGCACCACGACGGACGGCGGTACGACCACGACCGGTGGCGACGACAGCACCGGTGGCAACGGCAACTCGGGTGGCAATGGCAACTCGGGTGGCAACGGCGGCGGCCACGGCAACTCCGGTGGCAATGGCAACGGTGGCGGCAACGGCAACGGTGGCGGCTCCAGCACCACCGGCGGCGACGGCTCCACCGGCTCCACCACCGGCGGTGACACCCCTCAGGGCGGCGGCAACGACAACGCCTCCCAGGAGGAGGGCTCCTCCGCCCTCACCGACACCGGCTCGGACACCACGGCTCAGGGCGGCGACAAGCAGCTCGCCGAGACCGGTGCCGGACAGACCGCGTTCCTGCTGGTCGGCGCCGCGACGATGATCGCCGGCGGCATCGGCTTCCGTTTCCTGCCGCGGCTGGTGAACGGCCGGGGCGGCGCCGCCGCCTGAACGTAGCCACACGGCGACGTTCCGCACACAGCGCGCAACACGAAGGGCCCGGAGCTTCTCGCTCCGGGCCCTTCGGCCGTCTTGTCCGGTCTTCCTACGCGGTCTGGTGGGCCAGCAGCGCCACCGCGGCGATCAGCACCGCGAGCAGCGCGATCAGCGCCATGGGGTTCAGCCCCGCGAAGAAGCCCTCCTGCTGCAGTCGCTCGCGGTTGGCACGGCACACCGGGCACCGGCCCTCACTCACGGGCGACGCGCAGTTCGCGCACACCAACCGGTCGTACGTCATGCGCTCGCCCTCCTCGCACCGGCCATCACCCGTACAACGCGCACGGGAACCAGAACGTTCCCCCTCCACTGTGCCAGGTTCCCCCGCAAAGAGCGCGGGCTCTCGAAGAAGCCCGAATCCCGTGCGTACAAAAACACACAAGCCGCAACCAACCGCGACCGGG
Organism: Streptomyces sp. NPDC047869; assembly: GCF_040704065.1. Taxonomy (NCBI): domain Bacteria; kingdom Bacillati; phylum Actinomycetota; class Actinomycetes; order Kitasatosporales; family Streptomycetaceae; genus Streptomyces; species Streptomyces sp. NPDC047869. The sequence continues at coordinate 409,991 of NZ_JBEYRK010000003.1, read as the reverse complement.
CCCTGCGCTCGCACTCCCGGTTCGCGTATGGTCACGCTCATCTACCCCCGGCGACCCGTGGTGCATCCGTGATCCGATTCGACAACGTCTCCAAGGTCTACCCCAAGCAGACCCGCCCGGCCCTCAGGGATGTCTCCCTGGAGGTCGAGAAGGGCGAGTTCGTCTTCCTCGTCGGGTCCTCCGGCTCCGGCAAGTCGACCTTCCTGCGGCTGGTGCTGCGCGAGGAGCGGTGCAGCCACGGCCAGGTGCACGTCCTCGGCAAGGACCTCGCGCGCCTCTCCAACTGGAAGGTGCCGCAGATGCGCCGCCAGTTGGGGACGGTGTTCCAGGACTTCCGCCTGCTGCCCAACAAGACCGTCGCCGAGAACGTGGCCTTCGCGCAGGAGGTCATCGGCAAGTCGCGCGGTGAGATCCGCAAGTCCGTGCCGCAGGTGCTCGACCTCGTCGGGCTCGGCGGCAAGGAGGACCGGAGGCCGGGTGAGCTGTCCGGTGGTGAGCAGCAGCGCGTGGCCATCGCGCGGGCCTTCGTCAACCGGCCCAAACTGCTGATCGCGGACGAGCCCACCGGCAACCTCGACCCGCAGACCTCCGTCGGCATCATGAAGCTGCTCGACCGCATCAACCGGACGGGCACGACCGTCATCATGGCGACGCACGACCAGAACATCGTGGACCAGATGCGCAAGCGCGTCATCGAGCTGGAGAAGGGCCGCCTCGTCCGCGACCAGGCCCGCGGCGTCTACGGCTACCAGCACTGACCCGCCGCCCCAGTCACGTCCACGGAAAGGCTTGATCCGACGCCATGCGCGCCCAGTTCGTCCTGTCGGAGATCGGTGTCGGTCTCCGCCGCAACCTGACGATGACCTTCGCCGTCATCGTCTCCGTCGCCCTGTCCCTGGCCCTGTTCGGCGGCTCCCTGCTGATGAGCGACCAGGTGAGCACCATGAAGGGCTACTGGTACGACAAGGTCAACGTCTCGATCTTCCTGTGCAACAAGAGTGACGCGCAGTCGGACGTCAACTGCGCCAAGGGTGCGGTCACCGAGGACCAGAAGAAGCAGATCCGCACCGACCTCGGCAAGATGACCATCGTCGAGAAGGTGACCTACGAGTCGCAGGACGAGGCGTACAAGCACTACAAGGAGCAGTTCGGCAACTCCCCGCTGGCCGGCTCGCTGACGCCGGACCAGATGCAGGAGTCGTACCGCATCAAGCTCAAGGACCCGCAGAAGTACCAGGTCATCGCGACCGCGTTCAACGGGCGTGACGGCGTGCAGTCGGTGCAGGACCAGAAGGGCATCCTGGACAACCTCTTCCAGCTGCTGAACCTGATGAACCGGGCGGCGCTCGGTGTGATGGCGCTGATGCTGCTCGTCGCGCTGCTGCTGATCGTCAACACCGTGCGTGTGTCCGCGTTCAGCCGTCGGCGTGAGACCGGGATCATGCGCCTCGTCGGCGCCTCGGGCTTCTACATCCAGGCGCCGTTCATCATGGAGGCAGCGGTCGCCGGACTCATCGGCGGTGGCCTCGCATGCATCTTCCTGGTCGTCGGGCGGTACTTCACGATCGACCACGGCATGGCCCTGTCCGACAAGCTCACGCTGATCAACTTCGTCGGCTGGGACGCGGTGTTGACCAAGCTGCCGCTGATCCTCGCCACCAGTGTGCTGATGCCCGCTCTGGCGGCGTTCTTCGCGCTGCGCAAGTACCTGAAGGTGTGACGCATCCCAAAAGGGCCGTACGGGCGTCCGTCCGTACGGCCCTTCGCCGTTGTCCTAGACTCACCGCCATGTCAGGCCGTGACCCGTTCTGTCAGCCCCGCCGCACCGGCCGTGGGGCCGCCCTGACATTGGTCTTCGCCTGCGCGCTGGTCGCGGGCGCCGCGACCGGCTCCTTCCCGGACACCGGCCAGGGCGCCCGGTCCGGCACCAACTCCGCCTCGGCGCCGGCGCCTTCGGCCACCCGTCACGAGGCCGTGCGGCGGGCCGCCGCCAAGGCGATGGCCGACGGCAAGTCGCCCATGGAGGCCGCCGAGCGGGCCGTCAGCCGCAGCGGGGACCGCTGGGGAGCCGTCTACTCCGAGGACGAGTACCAGGAGTTCCAGGAGGCCCTGGACGGCCAGTACACCGGCACCGGGCTGTGGGCGCGGGCCGAGCCGGACGGCCGGATCGAGGTGACCCGGGTGCGGCCCGGCTCGCCCGCGGCCGGCGCCGGCATCCGCAAGGGCGACCGGCTGCGCAGCGTCGACGGCACGGACGTGACCGGGCGGCCGGTCACCGACGTGGTCTCGTTACTCCGCGGCGACGCCGAGGACGCGGCCGCCGGTACGACCGTGACGCTCGGCCTCCGGCGCGGCACCCGCGCGTGGACCGAGACCCTGCGCCGGGCCAGGCTGTCCACGGACCCGGTGACCGTCCACAAGCTGCCCGGCCGGATCACCGTGATCAAGGTCGCCGCCTTCACCAAGGGCTCCGGCGACTTCGTGCGCGCCGCCGTGCACCGCGCCCCGGCCGGCGCCGGCATCGTCCTCGACCTGCGGGGGAACTCCGGCGGCCTGGTCACCGAGTCCGTGGAGACCGCCTCCGCCTTCCTCGACGGCGGCCTGGTCGCCACCTACGACGTCGACGGCGCCCAGCGCGCCCTGCACGCCGACACCGGCGGCGACACCGACCGGCCCCTGGTCACCCTGGTCGACGGCGGCACGATGAGCGCGGCCGAGATGCTCACCGGCGCCCTGCAGGACCGGGGACGCGCGGTCGTGATCGGCACCCGCACCTTCGGCAAGGGCTCCGTCCAGATGCCCACCGGGCTGCCCGACGGCTCGGTCGCCGAGCTGACCGTGGGCCACTACCGCACCCCGTCCGGCCGCGCGGTCGACGGCCGGGGCATCACCCCCGACCTGGACGCGGGGCCGCAGGCGCTGCGGCGGGCCGAGACGGTCCTGGGCGGCCTGGGCGACCCGTCGTAGCCCCCTTTAATGCACTTCCCCCGCACCCCCTCCATGGTGCGAAAATGGTCGGCACTATGGCTAAGGAAAAAGGGCGCAAGCTGATCGCGCAGAACAAGAAGGCGCGGCACGACTACCTCATCCTCGACACGTACGAGGCCGGTCTCGTGCTCATGGGCACCGAGGTGAAGTCGCTGCGCCAGGGGCGGGCCTCGCTGGTCGACGGCTTCGTGCAACTGGACGGTCACGAAGCGTGGCTGCACAACGTGCACGTGCCCGAGTACAGCCAGGGCACCTGGACCAACCACAGCGCCCGGCGCAAGCGGAAGCTGCTGCTGCACCGCGACGAGATCGACAAGCTCGAGGCGAAGTCCCAGGAGACGGGTCACACGATCGTGCCCCTCGCCCTGTACTTCAAGGACGGCCGCGCCAAGGTCGAGATCGCGCTGGCGAAGGGCAAGAAGGAGTACGACAAGCGCCAGACCCTGCGCGAGAAGCAGGACCGGCGCGAGGCGGACCGCGCGATGTCGGCCGTGCGGCGCAAGCAGCGGGGCTAGTCACCGGACCGGCGCCACCGGCGGGAATAGGCTGGCACCGAACCGCGTTGGTCACGTACGATGGCAGCGCACCCCACAGAGGGTGCGAGCCCCCTCTCCGGAGGGCCCTCCACGGAGGGGATTGAAAAATCAACATGGGGATGATCGGTTTCGACAGCGGATGTCGAAGCAGGGGAAGCGTGTCGAGGAAGCGGCCATGATCTCGTAAACCACAGGCCGAAAACAATAATCGCCAACACCAAGCGCGATTCCTCCCACTTCGCCCTCGCTGCCTAATTAGCAGCTAGCGAAGCTCTCAAGGGAGTGTCAGCCCGGGCTTGTTCCCGTCCCGGATCCTGGCATCGACTAGGGGACTAAACCTTGATCCCGGTCACGGGGTGAAGAGGGAAATCAAACAGTGACTGAGCCCGTCGGCGACTTGTTCGCGTGATCGCCGGGGCCGAGAAAAGCGAAGCGAACTGCACACGGAGAAGCCCTGGTTCCGCACCGTTGGACGCGGGTTCGATTCCCGCCATCTCCACGAGACGGAGGTGGACCGTGCTCGCAACATGCGCGAGTTCGGTCCGTCTCGTCGGGATCTCCGGGGGCATGACCCCCGGACCCCCTCATCCCATGTGGGCACAGGCCCCGTCGCTCCGAGCGGCGGGGCCTTTGTCATGCGGTCTGCCGGGCGAGCCGCGAAAGATCGGTGAGCCCGTCGGCGAGCATCCGGTCGGCGCCGTCACCGGGCTCCTCGGTCGGCTGGAACAGGGCCACCAGCGTTCCCGGCCACGCCCCGCGAGCGGACGCCAGCAGCTGGGCCGCGCCCAGCAGACAGGTGACGTGCATGTCATGTCCGCAGGCGGGCGCCACCGGCACCTCCCGGCTGTGTGGTGCTCCCTGTTCTCCGGTGGGTGGTGCCCCCGCCCGTCCCGCAGTCCGTCCGTCGCCCGGCCCCTGGCCCGTCCGGGTCACGGGCCGCGGCCGCGTGCCGCCCTGGGCCGCCAGTCACGGCTGCCCGGCAGCCGCCAGCCCCGGGTCAGCGCGGCCTGCCGCAGTGAGACGCCCACCAGGATCCCGGCCAGGATGCCGAGGGTGGGCGCACCGAGCCGGTTGCAGAGGACCATCACCCCGCTCACCAGTACGGCGACGGTCGCGTACAGGGGGGTGCCGCCGAAGATGGCGGGGGTACGGGCCAGCAGCAAGTCCCGGATGGCCCCGCCGCCGACCGCCGTGATCGTGCCCAGCAGCACGGCGGGCAGCCAGCCGAGTCCGACGGAGAGGGTCTTCTGCGCCCCGGCGATCGCCCAGACGCTGAGCGCCAGCGCGTCGAGCAGGTTGAAGGTCCAGCCGGAGGTGTGACGGCTCAGGTCGGCGACGAAGGCCAGCAGGGTCCCGGCGGTGGCCACGGTGAGATAGGTGTAGTCCGTCAGGGCGACGGGCGTCCCGTGCTGCAGCAGGGTGTCGCGGAGGATTCCGCCGCCGAGACCGGAGACGATACCGATGACCAGGAAGCCGAAGAGGTCCAGCCGGCGGCTCCGCGCCAGCACCCCGCCGAGTGTCCCGTTGGCGAACACTCCGCTCAGGTCCAGCACCCGGGTCACCTCGGTCACGTTCTCCGGGGACAACCAGCCGGCCACGCATCAGCACCTCCCTCCCTCACCCTCACCGTCGCCCCGACCATCGAACCAGCCGGAGCGCGCACCCGCCCGGCGAGCGCCCGCCTACCGAGCCGCCGCGGCCTGCCCGGCCGTCCCCGTCCGCAGCCGCGACGAGCCGATCACCAGGGCCACGGCGGCCGCTATCGCCGGTACCGCGAAGCCAGTGGCCGGTGAGCCGTGCTCGGCCGCCCAGCCGCCGGCCGCCGAGCCGCAGGCGATGCCGGTGAGCAGTCCGGTGACGACGAGGCTCATGCCCTCGTTGAGCCGGTCGGCCGGGGTGCGGGCCTGCACCAGGGTCATCGCGGTCACCATCGTCGGCGCCGTAGCCATGCCCGCCACCAGCAGCGCACCCGCCAGGGCCACGAGGGAACCGGTGCCGGCGGCGGTCAGCCAGGGCAGGGTCATCAGGGCGGCCATCGCGAGCAGGCAGCGGGGGAGGCCGAGGCCGGCCGGTTTCAGGGCCCCGTACAGCAGGCCGGCCGCGCACGAGCCCGCCGCCTGCAACGCCAGCACCAGACCGGCCGCCGCCCGGTGCCCCTGGGCGTCGGCGTACGCGATCGTGACGACCTCCATCGAGCCGAACACCGCGCCGGTCGCCACGAAGCAGGCCAGGAGTGCCGGAATCCCCGGGCTGCGCAGCGGCGACCGCGCCTTCGAGCGGGCCAGTGGCGGTGGCTCGGTCGCCCGCTGCGCGGTGAACAGCAGCATGCCGGCCAGCAGCAGTACGGCCCCGGCGAGAGTGCCCGCCTCCGGGAAGAACGTGCCGGTCAGGAAGGCGGCCAGCACCGGGCCCAGCATGAAGCACAGCTCGTCGGCGGCCTGCTCGAAGGAGTTGGCGGTGTGCAGGGCGGCGGGGTCGTCGCGCAGCAGGTGGGCCCAGCGGGCGCGGGACAGGCCGCCGATGTTGGGGGTGGCGGCGGTGGCGGCGTAGGCGGCGAACAGGGTCCAGTCCGGGGCGCCGCAGCGCACGCACAGCAGCAGGGCGAGGCTGCCCAGCACGGCCGCGAGGGTGGCCGGTACGGCGACCCGGGCCTGGCCGTGCCGGTCGACGAGCCGCGCGATCCACGGCCCGGCCACCCCGGTCGCCGCGAGACCGACGGCGGTGACGGCGCCGGCGAGGGCGTACGAGCCCCGGGCTCCGGCGATCATCACGACCGCGCTCACGCTGAACATGCCCATGGGCAGCCGCGCGACGAGATTGCCCGCGGTGAAGGCGAGCGTGCCGGGGCGGGAGAAGAGCCCCCGGTATCCGCGGAGCTGCCCCGTCTCCCGCTCTTCGCACCGCTCGTTCGGTATCCGGCTGTCTTCGGTGGTCTGTCGCGGCATGACTCAACGGTCGCCCGGAGTGGATCACCCGGTCCAACACCTTCTCGGTGCCGACTCACGCACCCGCGTTGTGAATCCGGGTTGTAGATTCGCCGCCATGCCCGCTCCCGCCGCCATAGAACCGCGCCTGCTGCGCGCCTTCGTCGCCGTCGCCGAGGAGCTGCACTTCACCCGGGCCGCGGCTCGTCTGTACGTGGCGCAGCAGGCGCTGAGCCGGGACGTACGGCGGCTGGAACGCGAGCTGGGCGCGGAGTTGTTCGTACGGACCACCCGTCAGGTGACGCTCACCGCGGACGGTGAGCGGCTGCTGCCGCACGCCCGGCGGGTGCTGGCCGCCCAGGACGACCTGCTCGCCGCCTTCGGCCAGGCCCGGCCGCTGCTGGTCGACCTCAATTCCGCCGGTCTGCTCACCGGCCGCCGGGTGCTGCACCGGGCCCGGGAACTCGCCCCCGACTGCGAGCTGATGGCCCGCTACGAGAGCGGTCTGACGGGGGCGGCGGCCGAGGTGCTCGCCGGCCGGCTGGACGTCTCCTTCGGGCGCTTCGCGGGGCTGGACCCGGCCCTGCGGTCGGGGCTCGAACAGCAGCCGGTGCGCTACGAGCCGATGGCCGTCGTCCTGCCCGACGACCACCCGCTGGCCGCCCTGCCGGAGGTCCCGCTGGCGGCGCTGGCCGGGGAGACGGTGTACGCCGGGGCGGGGAACCCGCGCACCCGGGAGTGGACCGACCTCGCACTTCACCTCTTCGAGGGACGCGGCATCCGACTTGCTCCACCCCTTCCGCTACCGGTCGGTGACGAGGAGTTCGAACGCATCATGGCCAAGACCCGGAACGTGATCCTGGCCGTGGTGGACTTTCCGGCCATGCCCCGTTCGGTGCTGCGGCCGCTCGTCGATCCGGTTCCGCTCTCACCCGTCTCGCTGGTCTGGCGCAAAGGGCTGGTCCATCCCGGACTGACGGCGCTCCGCAGGGCCGCGAGCGACATCGCGCGGGCCGAAGGGTGGCTCCGGCGGCCCACTGACCGATGGATTCCAGCCGTGGATGATGATGTGATGAGCGCCCACTAGGTGGCACGTGGCGAACACGCAACCTCCGCATGCGCTACATTCATGGCCCGAGCACGGTGTGGTAAAGGGGGCGCTCGGGCTGGGTGGGGGCCTGGTTCGAACGGCGGGTGCTCGGTGTCGATGCGCACCCGGAACTGTCCCGTGGGGGGATGTGCGCACGTGAAAGAGTGGCGAGAAGACGCCCAACCGGAGTGGCCCGAAGTCACATCCGCGCCCTGGCAACACCCGGTACCGGGTCACACCCGGGCGTTCCCGGAGACCGGCGCCCTCCAGGGCGGCGGCCACGCCGATTCCAGCCTTCCGGATGGCGGTCACCCGGCCGGCACGGCGTTCCCGGAGACCGGTGACGCCCCCGGTGCCGGCGCCTTCCCGGCGACCGGGATACTCCGGGGCGGTCGAGCCGCCCGGACCGAGGCCGACGGGACGGCCGTACTCCCGCGGGCCCGCAACGACCGTGCGGCCGCGGACTTCCGCCGCGTCCCGGACCGCGGTGCGACTCCCGCCCCGGACCCCGAACAGACCACCGTGCTGCGCCGGGTGAGGGTCGGCGGCCACACCGGACCCGGCACCGCGGAGTCCCTCCGCGACCCCTGGGGCGAGCCCCTTCCCTCCATTCCCACCCAGCCCACCGCCTCCGACCCCACGCACGACCCGCACGAGGTGACGGTCCAGATGGATGCCGTCCAGCTCGGCGACGGCCGGCTGACCGCGGCCCCGGGCACCGCGCACGGCACCGGCCGCGAGACCGCCGACGGCCCCGTCTTCGTCGACGAGTCCGGCCGCCGCAGCCGTACCTTCCGCCGCCTCGGCATGATCGTCGGCCTGGCCTGCGCCGGGTACGCCGTGGTCATCGTGGCGACGCTGTTCTCGGGCAGCTCGGACGCGCCGTGGGTTCCGGTGCCCGGCCAGGACGCGAACGCGCCCGCCAGCCAGGTGGACTCCCCGCCGCTGCCCAGCGTTTCGGCGGATCCGGCGCCGGAGAGCGGTGGCCCCGCGGCCTCTCCCGTCGCGTCCCCGACGGCGGGCTCCGGCACCGCGCCGGGCGCCGGCTCGCTGTCGAGCTCCGCCCCCGGTACCTCGGGCACGTCCGCCGACGCGGCGCCGACGGCCGGCACGTCCGCCGGCGTCGTCGGCGGCACCAGGCACCCGTCCACTTCCCCGGCATCACCGGCCGGCTCGCCCCCGGACTCGTCCACCGCGGGCACCGGTGCCTCCCCCGGACCCTCACTTTCCCCCGCCGGTGGCACGGGACCCGAGGCCCACAGCGCACTCGACCCGACCGCCCCGCGTCCGCACCTCTGATCAGCGAAGCCGCCCCATGCCGTCACACTCCCGTCACCGCTCCGCCCCGCCCGCCAGGCGCAGATGGCTACCCCTGCGCTATCTGCTGTCCGTCCTGGTCCTGATCGCCACGCTCGCGATGCTCATGCTGCGCGGGTACGTGCACAACGAGATCCTCGCGGACTTCCGGGTCCAGCCCGAGGCGGCCAACGACAAGGTGCCCGAGGCGGTCCGCGAGGGCGGTCCGGTCATCGACACCCGGGGCGGCCGCACCGGCAGCCTGCGGGTGCCGGACCACCGCGTCGTCCTCACCTTCGACGACGGCCCGGACCCCACCTGGACGCCGAAGGTCCTCGACATCCTCCAGAAGCACCACGCGCACGCCGTCTTCTTCGTCACCGGCACCATGGCCTCCCGCTACCCGGACCTGGTCAAGCGCATGGTGGACGAGGGCCACGAGGTCGGCCTGCACACCTTCAACCACCCCGACCTGTCGTACCACTCCGAGCGGCGCATCGACTGGGAGCTGTCCCAGAGCCAGCTCGCGCTGGCCGGAGCGGCCGGCATCCGCAGCTCCCTGTTCCGGCCGCCGTACTCCTCGTTCGCCGACGCCATGGACGACAAGTCCTGGCCGGTGACCGAGTACGTCGGCAGCCGGGGTTACCTCACCGTCGTCAACGACACCGACAGCGAGGACTGGCGCCGGCCCGGGGTCGACGAGATCATCCGCAAGGCGACGCCCAAGGGCGGCAAGGGCGCCATCGTGCTGATGCACGACTCCGGCGGCGAGCGGCACCAGACGATCCAGGCGCTGGACCGGTTCCTGCCCCAACTGCAGTCACGGGGCTACCGGTTCCAGAGCCTCACGGAGGCACTGGACGCGCCGAGCGCCGACACCCCGGTCACGGGCCTCGACCTCTGGAAGGGCAAGGCCTGGATATTCCTGGTGCAGGCGTCGGAGCGGGCCACCGGTGCCCTGGTCGTGGGGCTCGCGGTCATCGGCTCCCTCGTCCTCGCCCGTTTCGGCGGGATGCTGCTGCTGTCCGCCGTGCACGCCCGCCGCACCCGCCGGCGCGGGTTCCGCTGGGGCCCGCGACCCGTCACGGAACCCGTGTCCGTGCTGGTCCCGGCCTACAACGAGGCCAAGTGCATCGAGAACACCGTCCGTTCACTGATGCGCAGCGAGCACCCCATCGAGGTCCTCGTCATCGACGACGGCTCCACCGACGGCACGGCCCGCATCGTCGAAGGGCTGGGACTGCCCAACGTACGGGTGATCCGCCAGCTCAACGCGGGCAAGCCCGCCGCTCTCAACCGCGGTATGGCGAACGCCCGGTACGACCTGATCGTGATGATGGACGGCGACACCGTCTTCGAGCCGGCCACCGTGCGCGAGCTGGTGCAGCCCTTCGCCGACCCACGGGTCGGAGCGGTCGCCGGCAACGCCAAGGTCGGCAACAAGGACACCCTCATCGGCGCCTGGCAGCACATCGAGTACGTGATGGGCTTCAACCTCGACCGCCGCATGTACGACGTCCTGCGCTGCATGCCGACCATCCCGGGCGCGGTCGGAGCCTTCCGCCGCTCGGCCCTGGAACGGGTCGGCGGCATGAGCGACGACACCCTCGCCGAGGACACCGACATCACCATGGCGATGCACCGCGACGGCTGGCGCGTCGTGTACGCCGAGAAGGCCCGCGCCTGGACCGAGGCCCCGGAGTCCGTCCAGCAGCTGTGGTCCCAGCGCTACCGATGGTCGTACGGGACCATGCAGGCGATCTGGAAGCACCGCCGTGCCGTCGTCGAACGCGGCCCGTCCGGACGCTTCGGCCGGGTCGGCCTGCCCCTGGTGTCCCTGTTCATGGTCGTGGCCCCGCTGCTGGCCCCGCTCATCGACATCTTCCTCGTCTACGGCCTGGTCTTCGGGCCCACCGAGAAGACGGTCGCGGCCTGGTTCGGCGTCCTCGCCGTCCAGGCGGCCTGCGCGGCGTACGCCTTCTTCCTCGACCGCGAACCGCTGACGCCGCTGATCTCGCTGCCCCTGCAGCAGATCCTGTACCGCCAGCTCATGTACGTGGTGCTGCTCCAGTCCTGGATCACGGCACTCACCGGCGGCCGCCTGCGCTGGCAGAAGCTCCGGCGCAAGGGCGGTGTGTCGGCTCCGCCGACCGGGTCCGTCACCGACCAGCGGGTGATGGACGGGAGGCCGGCCTGATGACGACGCCCTTCGACCCCGGACCGCGGCCGGGCGCCCGGCCGCCGGGATCCCCGTACGAGCCCTTCGCCACGGGGCCCGCCCGGGCCGCGGCCCCTCCGCTCGCCCCGCCGGCACCCTTCTCGACGACGACCCAGGAAGCCCAGCACGTGACCGTACCCACCCTCCCGTCCGGCACGGACGAGCCGACCCGGCCCGCCGAGCCCGAGCAGCGGCGGCGCGCCCCGGTGCGCGACCGGTACTTCGACCTGCTGCGCGCGATCGCGCTCTTCCGGGTGGTCTTCTACCACTTGATGGGCTGGGCCTGGCTGCCCGTGGTGTTCCCGTCCATGGGCGTGATGTTCGCCCTGGCGGGCAACCTCATGGCCCGCTCGCTCAAGCGCCCGGCGGTGCAGGTGGTCCGAAGCCGCCTGCGCCGTCTCCTGCCGCCCCTGTGGCTGCTCGGTGCCATCGGCGTGACCGGCATGGTGCTGCAGGGCTGGAGCCCGGGCGACGACGGGCACCCCGGCTGGTGGTGGCTGCACCTCGGCTTCTGGATCCTGCCGGTCAGCGACCCGCCCTACGCCGAGGGCCTGCGCGGCATCCACGGCATCCTCGGCGAGGACTGGGGAAGCGAACTGGCGGGCCCGCTCTGGTACATCCGCGCCTACCTCTGGTACGTCCTGCTGTCCCCGTTCCTGCTGAAGGCGCTGAGAGCGCTGCCCTGGGCGACCGTACTGTCGCCGATCGCCCTCTCCGCGGCCTTCGAGTTCGGCTACCTCAACCTGCCCGGTGAGCGCATCCCCTCGGCGCTCACGGACTTCAGCACCTTCGGCGCCTGCTGGATCCTGGGAATGGCGCACCAGGAAGGCGTCCTGAAGCGCATGCCCCGCTACGTCGTCCCGTCCGTGGCCCCGGCCATCGCGGTCCTGGGCCTCTGGTACGCCCTGACGCACGGCTTCAAGGAGGGGCACGACCTGGACGACATCCCGTTCGCGCAGTCCCTCTGGTCCTTCGCCACCGTGCTGCTGCTCCTCCACGTGAGCCCTTCCTGGACGGAATGGCCCCGCTGGCTGCGCCCCTTCGACCGGCTGATCACCCTGCTCAACTCCAGAGCCGTGACGATCTACCTCTGGCACAACCTCTGCATCCTCGTCGCCGCCACCCTGTGGGACCAGCTCTGGCAGTTCGACGTGATGTACCTGCACTTCTCCTGGCTGCTGGAGAGCCCCTGGCCGGTCCTCGCGATCACCTGGATGTTCATCGCGAGCTGCATCGTCTGGTTCGGCTGGGTGGAGGACATCGCCGCCAAGCGCAAACCGCGCCTGTGGCCGGACGGCTCGGCACCCGGACGCCCGCAGCTCCGCGCCGGAGCGCACCGGGGCTGATCAGCCGTCCGGGCCCTGGCGCCGGCCGGTGCGACCTCTCACCCCGCCTCCCCGCGGGGTGAGAGCGAAGTTCCCTGCCGGTCACCCACAGCCACAGCGAGGAAACGCGCCCTCCCTACCTTCGGGACTCATCACCGCGAACCACCGAGTCCCGGAGCACCGTGGAGGCGTCATGACAGGTCCGGCCCCAATCCGTCGCAGCGGCCGCTGGATCGAGCGCTGGGATCCCGAGGACGAGGGGTTCTGGCGGGCGACCGGGGAGAAGGTCGCCCGGCGGAACCTGTGGTTCTCCGTGCTGTCCGAGCACATCGGGTTCTCGGTCTGGACCCTGTGGTCCGTGCTCGTGCTCTTCATGGGGCCCGAGTACGGGCTCACCCCCGCCGACAAGTTCCTGCTGACCTCCGTGGTCACGCTGGTCGGCGCGGTCGTGCGGGTGCCGTACACGTTCGCCGTCGCCGTCTTCGGCGGGCGGAACTGGACGATCATCTCGGCGAGCCTCCTGCTCGTCCCGACCATCGCCGCGTTCGCGGTGATGGAGCCGGGGACCTCCTTCTCCACCTTCCTGCTGACCGGGCTGCTGGCCGGCATCGGCGGCGGCAACTTCGCCTCCTCCATGACCAACATCAACGCCTTCTTCCCGCTGCGGAAGAAGGGGTGGGCGCTCGGGCTGAACGCCGGGGGCGGGAACATCGGCGTGCCGGTCATCCAGCTCATCGCCCTCGCGATCATCGGGGCGAGCGGCGGGCCGCGGGTGCTGCTCGGGATCTACATCCCGCTGATCGTCCTCGCCGCCGTCCTCGCCGCGCTGTTCATGGACAACCTCGCCTCGGTGAAGAACGACACCGGCGCCGCGAGGGACGCGGCGAAGGACGGCCACACCTGGATCATGGCGTTCCTCTACATCGGCACCTTCGGCTCGTTCATCGGCTACAGCTTCGCCTTCGGGCAGGTGCTGACCAACCAGTTCGGGCGCACCCCGCTGCAGGCCGCGTACCTCACCTTCATCGGCCCGCTGCTCGGCTCCCTGATCAGGCCGGTCGGGGGCTGGCTCGCCGACCGGTACGGCGGGGCGCGGATCACCCTGTGGAACTACGTCGGCATGGCCGCCGCCACCGCCGTGCTGATCGCGGCGAGCATGGCGAAGTCGCTGGCGCTGTTCGTGCCGGTCTTCGTGGTGCTGTTCGTGCTCAGCGGGCTCGGCAACGGGTCGACGTACAAGATGATCCCCGGGATCTTCCAGGCCAAGGCCCTCGCCGAGGGGCTCACGGGCGAGGCGGCGGCCGCCCACGGACGGCGGCTGTCCGGGGCCTCCATGGGGCTCATCGGGGCCGTCGGCGCGCTCGGCGGTGTCGGCATCAACCTCGCCTTCCGCCAGTCCTTCCTGTCCTACGGCTCCGGCACCGGCGCCTTCGTCGCCTTCCTCGTCTTCTACGGCGCCTGCTTCGCGGTGACCTGGGCCGTATACCTTCGCGGTTCGGCCACCCGGGGCGCACCGACCACCGCCACCGAGACGAAGCCGCAGCTCAGCTACGCCAAGGTGTGACGTAACACCGCGGACATCGAGCCGAACCGAGCCTGTCACGCACCGTTGACAGGCTCGTTCGGCATGCGGGCCAGCTAGGAGAGCCATGGACGACGAACAGCAGCACCCCGAACCCGGGCCCCTCGCCGGGTTCACCGTGGGCGTCACCGCCGCGCGCCGCGCCGAGGAACTGGGCGCGCTGCTCCAGCGGCGCGGTGCCGTCGTGCTGCACGCGCCCGCCCTGCGCATCGTGCCGCTCGCCGACGACGGCGAGCTGCTCACCTCCACCAAGGAGCTCATCGCCCAGTTGCCGGACGTCGTGGTGGCCACCACCGCGATCGGCTTCCGGGGCTGGATCGAGGCCGCCGACGGATGGGGGCTCGGCCGGCCGCTGCTGGAGCGCCTGCGGGGCGTCGAACTGCTGGCCCGCGGGCCCAAGGTGAAGGGCGCGGTGCGGGCCGCGGGGCTGACCGAGTCGTGGTCGCCGTCCAGCGAGTCCATGGCCGAGGTGCTGGACCGGCTGCTGGAGGAGGGCGTCGACGGGCGCCGGATCGCCGTACAGCTGCACGGCGAGCCGCTGCCGGGGTTCGTGGAGGCGCTGCGGGCCGGGGGAGCGGAGGTCGTCCCGGTGCCGGTGTACCGGTGGATGCCGCCGGAGGACATCGGGCCCGTCGACCGGCTGCTGGACGCCGTCGCCGCGCGCGCGGTGGACGCGCTCACCTTCACCAGCGCGCCCGCCGCCGCGTCCCTGCTGTCGCGGGCCGAGAAGCGCGGGCTGCTCGGCGAGGTGCTGGTCGCGCTCGGCCACGACGTGCTGCCCGCCTGCGTGGGCCCGGTGACCGCGCTGCCGCTGCAGGCGCGGGGCGTGGACACGGTGCAGCCGGAGCGGTTCCGGCTCGGGCCGCTCGTACAGCTGCTCTGCCAGGAACTGCCCGCACGGGCGCGGGCGTTGCCCGTCGCCGGGCACCGGGTGGAGATCCGGGGGCACGCGGTGCTGGTGGACGGGGAGCTGAAGCCCGTGCCGCCGGCGGGCATGTCGCTGCTGCGGGCGCTGGCACGGCGGCCGGGCTGGGTGGTGGCCCGCGCCGAACTGCTGCGGGCGCTGCCGGGCGCGGGGCGCGACGAGCACGCGGTGGAGACGGCGATGGCCCGGCTGCGCACGGCCCTCGGCACGCCGAAGCTGATCCAGACGGTGGTCAAGCGGGGCTACCGGCTGGCGCTGGACCCGGCCGCGGACACGAAGTACGCGGACGGCTGAGGCGGGGCCGGGCACGGATCCGCCGGGCAAGCCTTCGCCAAGACCGTCCGAAGGGTTCCGCGCGCCGGGCGGCGCGGGCACTGTGAAGGGGAGCGACGCAACGGTTCCCCTGTCCTAGGCGGTGGCAGGCACATGACGCTGAGTACGGCCCCGGCCCCGAACGAGCCGCGGTTCGACGCCGGGCGGATCTGCCTGGACCTCCTCGCGACCACGCATCCGGCCGAACGACTGGGCGCGGTCGAGTCGTTGCGGGCCTGGATCGCCGGTGCCGGGCTGGTGCCGCCCGGCACCCCGCTGGAGCACGCCGACGCCTCCTGGCCGGCGCGGTTCCGGGAACTGCGCTCGGACGTCGGCCAGTTGCTGCGCGGCACCGGCGCGGCAGACCCGCGGCCGTACGACGGCGCCCTCGGCCGGCTCAACGAGGCCGCCCGCGCGGCGCTCCCGGCGCCGTGCGCGGTGCGCGGCGCGGACGGCGCCCTGGTACGCGAGCTGGCCCGGGCGCCCGAGTGCGCGGCGCTGCTGGCGCTCGTCGCGCGGGACGCCGTGGAACTGCTCACCGACCCCGTGGCGCGAGCCGCGGTCCGCGCGTGCGAGGGCGACAACTGCCCCCTGGTGTACCTGGACACCTCCCGGGGACGCCGTCGGCGCTGGTGTTCCAGCGAGGTCTGCGGCAACCGGGAGCGGGTGGCCAGGCACCGGCGGCGGGCGGCCCTCGCGCGGGCCTGAGCGCCCGGTACGGCCCTTCTGCCGGAAAGCGGCGGGAAACTCCCCTGCCGTGCGCGAAGTGATTTCCGCAACAGCCGGTTTGCGGGTCCGTGCGCACGGGCAGCGAGGGCCGCACCGGCGATGTGTCGGAAATGCAAACATCGCGCGGGGGGAATGTGTGTGCATGTCCTGCTCGTGCCGTCATTCCCAGGAAAACTGTCACCTCCTTTTGAACAGCGGGCCGCCCCTGTCCGTACGGGTGGGCGAGCGACCGACTGGGGGAACCCCCGGACACCGGAGGTGGGCGTGCGCAAGGATGCGGCCGTGGCCAATGAACGTGGATCGAGGGCCCGACATCGCATGTCCTCACAGCCCTCGGAACCTGATGAGGAGCTGATGCGTGCGCTGTACCGCGAACACGCCGGACCTCTGCTCGCGTACGTCCTCAGGCTGGTCGCCGGAGACCGGCAGCGCGCCGAGGACGTCGTGCAGGAGACGCTCATCCGTGCCTGGAAGAACGCCGGTCAGCTCAATCGGGCGACCGGTTCGGTACGCCCCTGGCTGGTGACGGTCGCGCGCCGCATCGTCATCGACGGCCACCGCAGCCGGCAGGCCCGGCCGCAGGAGGTCGATCCGTCGCCGCTGGAGGTCATCCCCGCGGAGGACGAGATCGACAAGGCGCTGTGGCTGATGACGCTGTCGGACGCGCTCGACGACCTGACCCCGGCGCACCGGGAGGTCCTCGTCGAGACGTACTTCAAGGGACGTACGGTCAATGAGGCGGCCCAGACGCTGGGCATCCCGAGCGGCACGGTGCGCTCCCGGGTGTTCTATGCCCTGCGGTCGATGAAGCTGGCACTGGAGGAGCGGGGGGTGACGGCGTGATGAGCAGTGGTTACGGAGGAATGCAAGGATTCGGCCCGGGTGGTCCGGGTATCTCTGGACCCATGAGCCCCGGTCAGGGATCTTCGGTGCCGAGTGAGCACGAGACCGTGGGCGCCTACGCCCTCGGACTGCTCGACGACGCCGAGGCAACCGCTTTCGAGGCGCACCTCGCCACCTGCGAATGGTGCGCCCAGCAACTGGACGAATTGGCCGGGATGGAGCCGATGCTGGCCGCGCTGGCGGATCTGCCGGGTTCCGGCAGCACCCCGGCGATCGGCGAGTCGCTGTCCGCCAGGCCGAGCCCACGGCTGGTGGAGAAGCTGGTCGACGAGGTCTCCGAGCGCCGTGCGCAGAAGCGGCGCAAGGGCTTCTACCTGGTCGCGGCCGCTGCCGCGCTGATCATCGGCGGCCCGGTGGCCGTCATGGCGGTGAACGGCGGCGGCGACTCGGGGCAGACGGCCACGCCTCTCGCGGCCACCGCCCGGACGACGTTCGAGCAGCTTCCGGACAAGGTCAGCGGAAGCGACAGCACGACGGGCGCCAGCGCGACCGTCGCCATGGGCGAGAAGGACTGGGGCACCTCCGCCGTCCTCGAGCTCAAGGGCGTCAAGGGGCCGCTCAAATGCTCGTTGGTTGCCGTCGGCAACAACGGTGACCGCCAGACCCTGGGTTCCTGGTCCGTCCCCAAGTGGGGCTACGGCATCCCGGACGCCAAGACCCCGGAGTCCCGCAAGCCGCTCTACATCGGCGGTGGCACGGCCCTGAAGCCCAACGAGATCGACCACTTCGAGGTGACCACCTTCGACGGCAAGAAGCTCGTCCAGGTGGATGCGTAGTCACGTAGCTTTGCCGGGTCCCCTTCGCGTACGGTTGACGGCTGCCCAGCACGTCAGAAGGGGGCCCGGTGGCCGCTCAGGTTCAGCAGTCCGCGGTCGGCTCGGTACACGACGCACAGGACTCCGTGCGTGACCGAGAGATCAGCGTCGAGCAGGAACATCTGGACCGGGTGTACCGGCGGCTCGAGGAGAAGATCCACGAGGCCGAGTTCCTGATGAACGACGCCGCCAAGCGCGGCCAGGTCGGCACGCCCGGCGCGCTGGCCGAGCGGGACGCCCAGGTCTTCCGGGCCGGCATCCACCTCAACCGGCTCAACAACGAGTTCGAGGACTTCCTCTTCGGACGGATCGACCTGCTGCCCGGCAAGGACGGCAAGAAGGGCCCCGACGGCGCCTACACCGCGGTCGAACCAGCCGAGGGCGCCATCCGGCCCGACAGCACCGCCGACATCGCCGAGACCCTGCACATCGGGCGGATCGGCGTGCTCGACGCGGACTACGCCCCGCTGGTCATCGACTGGCGGGCCCCGGCCGCCGCCCCCTTCTACCGGTCCACCCCCAGGGACCCCGGCCGGGTCGTGCGCCGCCGGGTCATCCGCTCCAAGGGCCGCCGGGTCCTCGGGGTCGAGGACGACCTGATGCGCCCCGAACTGCGGGCGTTCCTCGACGAGCGGGCGCTGCCCGTCATCGGCGACGGCGCCCTGATGGCCGCCCTCGGCCAGGCCCGCAGCCACACCATGCGGGACATCGTCTCGTCCATCCAGGCCGAGCAGGACCTGGTCATCCGCGCCCCCGCCGCCTCCGTCACCTACGTCGAGGGCGGCCCCGGCACCGGCAAGACCGCGGTCGCCCTGCACCGCGCGGCCTACCTCCTCTACCAGGACCGCAGACGCTACGCGGGCGGCATCCTGATCGTCTCGCCGACCCCGCTGCTGGTGGCCTACACCGAGGGCGTGCTGCCCTCGCTCGGCGAGGAGGGCCAGGTCGCGATCCGCGCCATCGGCTCGCTCGTGGACGGTGTCGAGGCCACGCTGTACGACTCCCCGTCCGTGGCCCGCGCCAAGGGCTCGTACCGGATGCTGAAGGTGCTGCGGAAGGCCGCCCGCGGCGCTCTGGAGCTGAACGATTCTCCGGAGCGGCTCCGGGTCGTCGCCTTCGGACGCCGCCTCGAACTGGAAGCCGAGGAACTGGCGCACATCCGCCGTACCGCCCTCGGCGGCACCGCTCCCGTCAACCTGCTGCGCCCGCGCGCCCGCAAGCTGCTGCTGGACGCCCTGTGGGCCAAGTCCGGCGCGGCCGGCCGGCACACCGACGCGGAGCTGGCCGCCGAGCTGCGCTCCTCCTTCGACGAGGACGTGGCGGGCGAGGACCCGTTCATCGCCTTCCTCGACGCCTGGTGGCCCGAGCTGACCCCGAAGGGTGTCCTCACCGCCATGGCGGACGAGAAGCGGCTCGGCCGCTGGGCCCGCCGGATCCTCAACCCCGGCGAGGTCCGCAGGGTCGCCCGCTCGCTGCGCCGGGAGGGCTGCTCGGTGCACGACACCGCCATGCTGGACGAGCTCCAGGCGATCCTCGGGGCCCCGGCCCGGCCGCGCAAGAAGCGCGAGCTGGACCCGCTGGACCAGCTCACCGGCCTCGACGAGCTGATGCCGGTGCGTGAGGAGACCCAGCGGGAGCGGGCCGAGCGCCTTGCCCAGGAGCGCACCGAGTACGCGCACGTCATCGTGGACGAGGCCCAGGACCTCACGCCGATGCAGTGGCGCATGGTCGGCCGCCGCGGCCGGCACGCCACCTGGACGGTCGTCGGCGACCCCGCCCAGTCCTCCTGGTCCGACCCGGACGAGGCGGCCGAGGCCCGCGACGAGGCCCTCGGCACCCGCCCCCGGCGCCGCTTCCAGCTCACCGTCAACTACCGCAACCCCGCCGAGATCGCCGAGCTGGCCGCCAAGGTGCTCGCCCTCGCCATGCCGGGCTCCGAGGCGCCCTCCGCCGTACGGTCCACCGGGGTCGAGCCGCGCTTCGTGACGGCGGCCGGCGGATCCGGCACGCCCGCACGGGACTCCCTGGAGAAGACCGTCCGCGCGGAGTCCGAACGGCTGCTCGGCCTGGTGGACGGCACGGTCGGGGTGGTCGTCGCCATGAACCGGCGCGAGGAGGCCCGCCGCTGGCTGACCGGGCTCGGCGACCGGGTGGTGGCGCTCGGCAGCCTGGAGGCCAAGGGCCTGGAGTACGACGCCACGGTCGTCGTCTCACCGGCGGAGATCGCCGACGAGTCGCCGGCCGGGCTGCGCGTGCTGTACGTCGCGCTGACCCGGGCGACCCAGCAGCTCACGGTGGTCTCCGGCGAGCGGGACGAGCCGGACCCGGCGGGGGTGCCGGACCTGCTGAGGGACTGAATTCCGAAGAAGTCCCCGCGCCAGGAATGGCCTCCGGCATCCGTTTGTTAGCCTTGACGTGGCACCGGCCCGATCCAAGCCCCCGGGCCCAACCTTCGTCCCTCAGAGGGACCACTTGCCGCGAGGCGAGCATGGCGGGTCGGTGTCATGAACGTGAGAGAGGCCCACGTCCGATGTGACGTGGGCCTCTTTATTTGCCCGATCATCTCTCGTATTGTGGAAGTTGTTTTCCGAAACGGCGTGCCGTCGTGAACACAACGTCCGCAATCCGGGGCGACTACCACGTACTCGGGGGTAGGTGCGACGATCGGACGGCACTACACGCGACACGGTGAAAGCAGAGGAAGTCGGCCATGGCAACGGCGCCCAGCGTCTCCTACTCGATGACCATCCGGCTGGAGGTGCCCGCGAGCGGAACCGCCGTCTCGCAGCTCACCAACGCCGTGGAGTCCTCCGGAGGCTCGGTCACCGGCCTCGACGTCACCGCGTCCGGTCACGAGAAGCTCCGTATCGACGTCACCATCGCGGCCACCTCCACCGCCCACGCCGACGAGATCGTGGGCAAGCTCCGGGGCATCGAGGGGGTCACCCTCGGCAAGGTCTCCGACCGTACGTTCCTGATGCACCTCGGCGGCAAGATCGAGATGGCGTCCAAGCACCCCATCCGCAACCGTGACGACCTCTCGATGGTCTACACGCCCGGCGTGGCCCGCGTCTGCATGGCCATCGCCGAGAACCCCGAGGACGCCCGCCGCCTCACCATCAAGCGCAACTCCGTTGCGGTCGTGACGGACGGTTCCGCCGTGCTGGGCCTGGGCAACATCGGCCCCAAGGCCGCGCTGCCCGTCATGGAGGGCAAGGCCGCCCTCTTCAAGCGCTTCGCCGGCATCGACGCCTGGCCGCTCTGCCTGGACACCCAGGACACCGACGCCATCGTCGAGATCGTCAAGGCGATCGCCCCCGGCTTCGCCGGCATCAACCTCGAGGACATCTCCGCCCCCCGCTGCTTCGAGATCGAGGCCCGGCTGCGCGAGGCCCTCGACATTCCCGTCTTCCACGACGACCAGCACGGCACCGCCATCGTCGTCCTCGCCGCCCTGACCAACGCGCTGCGCTGCACCGGGAAGGCGATCGAGAACATCCGGGTCGTGATGTCCGGGGCCGGCGCCGCCGGTACGGCCATCCTCAAGCTGCTGATCGCCGCCGGTGTGAGGAACGCCGTGGTGGCCGACATCCGCGGTGTCGTCCACGCGGACCGCGAGGACCTGGTGGACGCCCCGGCCGACTCCCCGCTGCGCTGGATCGCCGACAACACCAACCCCGAGAACCTCACCGGCACCCTGAAGGAGGCCGTGCGCGGCGCCGACGTCTTCATCGGCGTCTCGGCCCCGAACGTCCTCGACGGCGACGACGTGGCCGCCATGGCCGAGGGTGCCATCGTGTTCGCGCTCGCGAACCCCGACCCCGAGGTCGACCCCGCCATCGCCCGGCAGACGGCCGCCGTCGTGGCCACCGGCCGCTCGGACTTCCCGAACCAGATCAACAACGTCCTGGTCTTCCCGGGTGTCTTCCGCGGCCTGCTGGACGCGCAGTCCCGTACCGTCAACACCGAGATGATGCTCGCCGCCGCGAAGGCACTGGCCGACGTGGTGACCGAGGACGAGCTGAACCCCAACTACATCATCCCGAGCGTCTTCAACGACAAGGTCGCGGGCGCCGTGGCGGGCGCGGTGCGCGAGGCCGCGAAGGCGGTGGGCGCGGAGTCGTAGGCGCCGTAGCGCGCAGGGTGCGGGGGCTGTGAGGATGGACACGGCGGCCCCCGTCCCGGCGCGTCGTGGAACCCCCCACCGGCGGGCGCCCTCTAGGGTGACGGCCGAGCAGGCGCTTTTCGTGTGACTCCCTAGGGTGTTCTCACGACTCCTACGGGTGCCGGATTGGCATTACCGCCGCAGGTAGGGGCAGGATGCGTCTTTGGGCGCGAGCGCATCGGCATCGATCTCACCTCACGCCTCAACGGCAAGAAGAACACGGGAGTAACAACATGAACCGCAGTGAGCTGGTGGCCGCGCTGGCCGACCGCGCCGAGGTGACCCGGAAGGACGCCGACGCCGTTCTGGCCGCGTTCGCCGAGGTCGTCGGCGACATCGTCTCCAAGGGCGACGAGAAGGTCACCATCCCCGGCTTCCTGACCTTCGAGCGCACCCACCGTGCCGCTCGTACCGCGCGCAACCCGCAGACCGGCGAGCCCATCAACATCCCGGCCGGCTACAGCGTCAAGGTCTCCGCGGGCTCGAAGCTCAAGGAAGCGGCCAAGGGCAAGTAAGCGCTCCGCTCGGGGCGCCGGGTGACTGGAGCGCCGTTCTGACGCAGCGCCGCGGGTGACCGCGGGTTCGCTGCGGCTGGTCGCGCCCGCGCGGCGAAGCCGCAGATCCAGTCGGGCCCCGCGCCCCTTGGGGCGCCTCAGCCGAAGACGCCGAAAGGGCGGCCTCCCTCCTCCCGAGGGTGCCGCCCTTTCGCCGTGTTCGGGCTAGCCGAGCGCCTTGCCCGGCAGCTCGACCTTCGCGCCCAGTTCCACGAGCTTCTCCATGAAGTTCTCGTAGCCGCGGTTGATCAGTTCGATGCCGTGGACGCGGGAGGTGCCCTCGGCGGCCAGGGCCGCGATGAGGTACGAGAAGCCACCGCGCAGGTCGGGGATGACCAGGTCGGCGCCCTGGAGCCGGGTGGGCCCCGAGACGACCGCGGAGTGCAGGAAGTTGCGCTGGCCGAAGCGGCAGTCGGAGCCGCCCAGGCACTCGCGGTAGAGCTGGATGTGGGCGCCCATCTGGTTCAGCGCCGAGGTGAAGCCGAGCCGGGATTCGTACACCGTCTCGTGGATGATGGACAGGCCCGTCGCCTGGGTCAGGGCGACCACCAGCGGCTGCTGCCAGTCGGTCTGGAAGCCCGGGTGCACGTCCGTCTCCAGCGCGATGGACTTCAGCTGCCCGCCGGGGTGCCAGAAGCGGATGCCCTCGTCGTCGATCTCGAAGGCACCGCCCACCTTCCGGTAGGTGTTCAGGAACGTCATCATCGAGCGCTGCTGGGCGCCGCGGACGTAGATGTTGCCGTTGGTCGCCAGCGCCGCCGACGCCCAGGAGGCGGCCTCCAGGCGGTCCGACAGGGCGCGGTGGGTGTAGCCGCCGAGCTTGTCCACACCGGTGATGCGGATCGTGCGGTCGGTGTCCATCGCGATGATCGCGCCCATCTTCTGCAGCACGCAGATGAGGTCCTCGATCTCCGGCTCGACGGCCGCGTTGGACAGCTCCGTGACGCCCTCGGCCAGCACCGCGGTCAGCAGCACCTGCTCGGTCGCGCCGACGGACGGGTACGGCAGCCGGATCTTCGTGCCGCGCAGCCGCTGCGGCGCCTCCAGGTACTGCCCGTCGGCCCGCTTCTCGATGGTCGCGCCGAACTGCCGCAGCACCTCGAAGTGGAAGTCGATCGGCCGGCCGCCGATGTCGCAGCCGCCCAGGCCCGGGATGAACGCGTGCCCCAGACGGTGCAGCAGCGGGCCGCAGAAAAGGATCGGGATACGGCTGGAACCCGCGTGGGCATCGATGTCAGCGACGTTCGCGCTCTCCACGTGCGACGGGTCGAGGACCAGCTCGCCGGGCTCCTCACCCGGACGGACGGTGACCCCGTGCAGCTGCAGCAGACCGCGCACGACACGCACGTCACGGATGTCCGGAACGTTGCGCAGTCGGCTCGGCGCACTGCCCAGCAGGGCGGCGACCATGGCCTTCGGTACGAGGTTCTTCGCACCGCGGACACGGATCTCGCCCTCCAGCGGGGTTCCGCCGTGGACAAGCAGGACATCGTCGTTGACGGTCATGAATCTCGCGTTCCGATGAGTCGGGCAGGGGCCGGCCGATCACTTTGCGCAGGGGCCGGAGAGACAGGGTAATCGCCTATTACCCCCGTCCTGTAAGCCCAAGTACCGCCCAGCCGCGTCATAGCTGTGTCACAACACGAACCGTTCACCGCCGGGCACAAGGGGTCACCGGCGCGGGACGCGCCCCCGTGCGCCCTGAGCTGCGTTCACTCGCGCACCCCGATTGGCTCCCCACAGCGGGGGAAGATGCGGGATCATGTCTGGCATGACCGAGGTGTCCTCGCTCACAGGGCGGCTGCTCGTGGCAACCCCCGCCCTGGCGGACCCGAACTTCGACCGTGCGGTCGTGCTCCTTCTCGACCACGACGAGGAGGGCTCTCTCGGTGTCGTCCTCAACCGCCCCACCCCGGTGGGCGTGGGCGACATCCTGGAGGGCTGGGCCGAGCTGGCCGGTGAGCCCGGAGTGGTCTTCCAGGGCGGTCCGGTCTCCCTGGACTCGGCGCTCGGCGTCGCGGTCATCCCGGGCGGATCGAACGGGGACAGCGCCCCGCTCGGCTGGCGGCGGGTGCACGGCGCGATCGGTCTGGTCGACCTGGAGGCCCCGCCGGAGCTGCTCGCCTCGGCCGTCGGCTCACTGCGGATCTTCGCCGGTTACGCCGGCTGGGGCCCCGGCCAGCTCGAGGACGAGCTGGTGGAGGGCGCCTGGTACGTCGTGGAGTCTGAGCCGGGCGACGTGTCCTGCCCGGAGCCGGAGACCCTCTGGCGCGAGGTGCTGCGCCGCCAGCGCAACGAGCTGGCGATGGTCGCCACGTATCCCGACGACCCGTCGCTCAACTGATGCCCGCGCGCTTCAGTACCCTTGGCGATATGAGCACTCTCGAGCCCGAGCGCGGGACTGGTACGGGGACCCTCGTAGAGCCGACGCCACAGGTGTCCCACGGCGACGGTGACCACGAGCGCTTCGCCCACTACGTCCAGAAGGACAAGATCATGGCGAGCGCCCTCGACGGCACCCCCGTCGTGGCGCTGTGCGGCAAGGTGTGGGTGCCCGGCCGCGACCCGAAGAAGTACCCCGTGTGTCCCATGTGCAAGGAGATCTACGAGTCCATGGGCAGCGGTGGCGACGACAAGGGCGGCGACAAGTAGACGTCCGCCCGTTGTCCGCCTGAAGACCCTCGGGCCCCCGGGGCCGCGTCACGGACGCGGGCCCGGGGGCCTTTGCGTTTTTCGGCCACTAACTGGTCCAGACCTCTTGTCGGCATGCTCATGTCGGCAATAGCCTCCTCGAAGTCGCGCACGGCGAACAATGCGCCGCGCCGCGGCGCAGTTCCCCGGTAGGAACGCTTTCCTTCGTCAAGGACTGATGTGACTGACAAGGTGGATGTGATCCCGGCTCCGGCGCGCTGTTCGCGGAACACCGCCGGGCACACGAGCATCGGCGCCGGTACGGGGCTCCAGGCGCGGCCCGGCACCGAGGGTGTGGCGCGGTGGCTGCGGGCCACCGTCGGCGCGGCGACCGGCCTGCCGCTTCCGGAGGCGGACGACGGGGACGACCGCGTCGTACTGAGCATCGAGCCGGACCTGCCCCCCGAGGGCTACCGCCTCGTCACCGACGGCCGTCCGGCGCGCATCCAGGGCGGCAGCGCCGCCGGCGTCTTCTGGGGAGCGCAGACCTTCCGGCAACTGCTCGGCCCCGACGCGTTCCGCGGTGCGCCGCTGCGTCCGGACCGGGTGTGGGAACTGCCTCGGGTCACCGTCGAGGACGCCCCCCGGTTCGGCTGGCGCGGTCTCATGCTGGACGTCGCCCGGCATTTCATGCCCAAGGAAGGCGTGTTGCGGTACCTGGATCTGATGGCCGCGCACAAACTCAACGTTTTCCACTTCCATCTGACGGACGACCAGGGCTGGCGGATCGAGATCGGGCGGTATCCGAGGCTGACCGAGATCGGCTCCTGGCGGGCGCGGACGAAATTCGGCCACCGTGCCTCGCCGTTGTGGGAGGAGAAGCCGCACGGGGGTCACTACACCCAGGACGACATCCGGGAGATCGTCGCCTACGCCGCCGAGCGGCATATCACCGTCGTCCCGGAAATCGATGTACCGGGCCACTCGCAGGCCGCCATCGCCGCGTATCCGGAACTCGGCAACACCGATGTCGTGGACACCTCCGCCCTCACCGTCTGGGACAACTGGGGAATCTCCGCCAACGTACTGGCCCCCACCGACACCACCCTCCGTTTCTACGAGGGGGTGTTCGAGGAAGTGCTGGAACTGTTCCCCTCCGAGTTCGTGCACATCGGCGGCGACGAGTGCCGTAAGGACCAGTGGCGCCGGTCGCCGGCCGCGAAGGGCCGGATCGCGGACCTCGGGCTCGCCGGCGAGGACGAGTTGCAGTCCTGGTTCATCGGCCACTTCGACACCTGGCTCACCGCGCGCGGGCGCCGCCTCATCGGCTGGGACGAGATCCTGGAGGGCGGGCTCGCGCCGGGTGCCGCGGTGTCGTCCTGGCGCGGCTACGGGGGCGGTGTCGCCGCCGCGCGGGCGGGCCACGACGTCGTCATGTGCCCGGAGCAGTACGTCTACCTGGACCACCGGCAGGCGCCCGGGGACGACGAACCCGTGCCGATCGGCTTCGTGCGCACCCTGGAGGACGTCTACCGGTTCGAGCCGGTACCGGCCGAACTCACCGCCGGGGAGGCCCGGCACGTACTGGGCACCCAGGCCAACGTGTGGACCGAGGTGATGGAGGACGCCGCGCGCGTCGACTACCAGGCCTTTCCCCGGCTCGCCGCCCTCGCGGAGGTCGCCTGGAGCCGGCTGCCCGCCCCGGCGGAGCGGAACTTCGCGGACTTCGAACACCGGATGGCCGCCCATTACCGGCGACTTGACGCCCTCGGCGTCGGCTACCGGCCGCCGACCGGGCCGCGGCCCTGGCAGCGGCGCCCCGGCGTCCTCGGTCGCCCGATCGACGGCGCGCCCCCGAACCGCTAGGAGACGCGGGCGCCGGCGCCCCGCCGCCGGTGCCCGTCCGGCGGTGCCCCGTCCGCCGGTGGAACGGGTGCTCGTAGAACGAATGACGGAAAACGTGGCGGAGTCACCGAAGAGTGGCAATCGGCGCACACCGGTGATGCCGTGCGAAAACAGAATATGTCCCCGATGAGGTGGGCGAATGCCTCCTAGCGGACCCCCGCGTCCGGCCCTTGCGAAGATGTGCCAGAGTTGCCACGTCCGCCCTGTGAGCACGTACCGTACGGCCACACAGGTGGGACCAGGTGGGGCAGCGGGAAGGGGCAGCCGGTTTGACCACGCACGCACCGCAGGCGGCGCAGGCCGTGACGCTGCCCACGACACTGGACGAGGCCGTGGCGGCCCTCACCGCCATGCCCGCCGCCGTCCCCGTGGCGGGCGGCACCGACCTCATGGCCGCCGTGAACTCCGGCCAGCTCAGGCCCGCCGCCCTGGTGGGCCTCGGACGGATCAGCGAGATCCGCGGCTGGCAGTACCAGGACGGCCACGCGCTGCTCGGCGCGGGCCTCACGCACGCGCGCATGGGCCGCCCCGACTTCGCGGCCCTGATCCCGGCGCTCGCCGCCGCCGCGCGCGCCGCCGGCCCGCCGCACATCCGCAACGCGGGCACCCTGGGCGGCAACATCGCCTCGGCCGCGCCCACCGGTGACGCGCTGCCGGTGCTGGCCGCCCTCGAGGCGACGCTGATCATCGCGGGCCGGAACGGAGCCCGCCGGGAGATTCCGGTCTCGCACCTTCTGGCAGGCGTGGACATGCTGCGCGGCGGCGAACTCATCGGCTACGTGCGCGTGCCGCTGCTGCACGCCCCGCAGGTCTTCCTGAAGGCGACCGGGCGCACCGGCCCCGGCCGGGCGCTGGCCTCGGTGGCGGTGGTGCTCGACCCGGCCCGGCGCGGGGTGCGCTGTGCCGTCGGTGCCATAGCGCCGATGCCGCTGCGCCCCCTGGACGCCGAGCAGTGGGTCGCCCAGCTCATCGACTGGGACAACGACCGCGCTCTCGTCCCCGAGGCCCTGCACGCCTTCGGGGAGTACGTCGCCGCGGCCTGCATCCCGGACCCGGTCCCGGAGCCGGACGGCTCCGTGGTCCCGCTGCCGCCCGCCGTACTGCACCTGCGGCGCACCGTCGCCGCGCTGGCCCGACGAGCACTGGGGAGGGCGCTGTCGTGACCGACGACCAGCACGGAGAAGGCACCCCGCGGGGCGGTGGCCGCTGGGACCCGCTGCCCCAGGGCGACTACGACGACGGCGCCACCGCCTTCGTCAAGCTGCCCGAGGGCGGCATCGACGCCCTGCTGTCCGGCGACAGCCCCCTGGCCGCCCCCGGACACGGCTACGTCCCGCCGCGGATAACGGCGGCGCCCCCCGAGGGCCCCGCGGACGCCTGGCCCGCGCCCGAGGGCGGCGGCCGGTGGCCCGAACCGAACCCGGTGCCCCAGGAGCCGGGCGCGGGCGACCGGTTCACGTACCAGCCCGCCGCGACCCAGCAGTGGACGTTCGAGGAGCCCGCGGCCCCGCCCGCCCCCGGACACGACGTCACCGGACAGTGGTCCATCCCGGTAGCCGGCGGTGATCTCCCGGACGAGTCGGGCGAGTTCACCACGTCCTCGCTGGTCGAGCAGTGGGGCGGCACCCCGCCGGCCACCCTTCCGGGCGGCGCGCCCGCGCCCTGGGCGACGGAGACCGCCGGACAGCCGTGGGGAGAGCCGGAGCCGGACGCCGCGCCCCGCGCCGACGACGCGGCCCCGGCGACGGAGTTCGCGCCCCCCACCGCGGAAGCGCCCACGGCACCGGAGCTCGCCCCCGAGCCGCCCTACCGCCCGGCCCCGGCCGCGCAGGCCCCTGAGGGCCCCGCCGACGGCCCGGAACGGCACGACGGTCCCGCCGGTCACCGGGCGGCCCGCGAGGCCCTTCAAACGCCGGAGGCGGCCGCGGGGGCGACCCCCGCGGACCCGGCCGGCGCGCCCGAGGACACCGGCGCCGGATCCGCCGCGGCCGCGCCGCGGGACGGGGCACCGGCGGCCGGGGACGCGGCGGCCGGCGAGGACCCGGCGGCCCGGCCCGCGGACCAGGACGACACGCCCGGGGACGACCCCGCCGCCCTCCCGCCCCACGACGACCATCCCCTCGCCTCCTACGTCCTGCGGGTCAACGGCACCGACCGGCCTGTCGGCGACGCCTGGGTCGGCGAGTCCCTGCTGTACGTCCTGCGTGAACGGCTCGGCCTCGCCGGGGCCAAGGACGGCTGCTCGCAGGGCGAGTGCGGCGCCTGCAACGTGCAGGTCGACGGCCGCCTGGTGGCCTCCTGCCTGGTACCGGCCGTCACCGCGGCCGGGAGCGAGGTGCGCACCGTCGAGGGCCTGGCCGCCGACGGCCGGCCCTCCGACGTGCAGCGGGCGCTCGCCCGGTGCGGCGCCGTGCAGTGCGGCTTCTGCGTGCCCGGCATGGCGATGACCCTGCACGACCTCCTCGAGGGCAACCCCGCGCCGACCGAACTGGAGACCCGCCAGGCCCTGTGCGGCAACCTGTGCCGCTGCTCCGGCTACCGGGGCGTCCTGGACGCCGTCAAGGAGGTCGTCGCCGAGCGCGAGGCGCACACCACCGCCGACGAGGGGCCGGACACCGACCAGGCGCGCATCCCGCACCAGGCGGGCCCGGGCGCCGGGGGCGTCAACCCGGCGGCCTTCGAGTCACCGGGGCTCTTCGACAGCCCCGGCACCTTCGGAACCCCGGTACCGCGCGACCAGCAGTACGGCCAGGACGGAGGCCAGGCGTGACCAACGAAGCCGCCACCGCGACCGCCACAGCGGCGGCACCCGCCGCCGACCCCGAGCAGCTGCCGCACGGCCTCGGCGCCTCGCTGCCGCACGCCGACGCCCGCGCCAAGACCGAGGGGACCTTCCCCTACGCGGCCGACCTGTGGGCCGAGGGGCTGCTGTGGGCCGCCGTGCTGCGCTCCCCGCACGCGCACGCGCGCATCGTCTCCATCGACACCACCCACGCGCGTGAGATGCCCGGCGTACGCGCCGTCGTCACCCACGAGGACATCCCCGGCACCCCCCGCCACGGCCGGGGCACGCCGGACCGCCCGGTGTTCGCCTCCGACGTCGTACGGCACCACGGCGAGCCCATCGCCGCCGTCGCCGCCGACCACCCCGACACCGCGCGGATGGCCGCCGCGGCCGTCATCGTCGAGTACGAGGTGCTCGACCCGGTCACCGACCCCGAGCACGCCTTCGAGGCCGAGCCGCTGCACCCGGACGGCAACCTGATCCGGCACATCCCGCTGCACCACGGCGACCCGGAGGCGGCCGGCGAGATCGTCGTCGAGGGCCAGTACCGCATCGGACGCGCGGACCCGGCTCCCATCGGCGCCGAGGCGGGCCTGGCCGTGCCGCGCCCCGACGGCGGCGTGGAGCTGTACCTCGCCTCCACCGACCCGCACACCGACCGCGACACGGCCGCGGCCTGCTACGGCCTGTCCCCGGACCGGGTGAAGATCGTCGTCACCGGGGTGCCCGGCGCCACCGCCGACCGCGAGGACCAGGGCTTCCAGCTCCCGCTCGGCCTGCTCGCCCTCAAGACCGGCTGCCCGGTGAAGCTCACGGCCACCCGCGAGGAGTCCTTCCTCGGCCACGTCCACCGCCACCCCACCCTGCTGCGCTACCGCCACCACGCGGACGCCGACGGCAGGCTGGTGAAGGTCGAGGCGCAGATCCTGCTCGACGCGGGCGCCTACGCGGACACGTCCGCCGAGGCCCTCGCCGCCGCCGTGTCCTTCGCGTGCGGCCCGTACGTCGTCCCGAACGCCTTCATCGAGGGCTGGGCCGTGCGCACCAACAACCCGCCCTCCGGCCATGTGCGCGGCGAGGGCGCGATGCAGGTGTGCGCCGCCTACGAGGCGCAGATGGACAAGCTGGCGAAGAAACTGGGCCTGGACCCGGCCGAGCTGCGCCTGCGCAACGCGCTCGCGACCGGCGACGTCCTGCCCATCGGCCAGACCGTGACCTGTCCCGCGCCGGTGGCCGAACTCCTCCAGGCGGTCCGTGACTTCCCGCTGCCCGAACTCCCCGTGGACACCCCCGAGGAGGAGTGGCTGCTGCCCGGCGGCCCCGAGGGCGCGGGCGAGCCGGGCGCGGTGCGCCGGGGCGTGGGCTACGGCCTGGGCATGGTGCACATGCTCGGCGCCGAGGGCGCCGACGAGGTCTCCACGGCGACGGTGAAGGTGCACGACGGCGTGGCCACCGTGCTCTGCGGGGCCGTGGAGACGGGCCAGGGCTTCACCACCCTCGCCCGGCAGATCGTCCAGGAGACGCTCGGTATCGACGAGGTGCACGTGGCACCCGTCGACACCGACCAGCCCCCGGCCGGCCCGGGCTGTCGCGGTCGCCACACCTGGGTGTCGGGCGGCGCGGTGGAGCGGGCGGCGAAGATGGTGCGCACCCAGCTCCTGCAGCCCCTGGCCCACAAGTTCGGCATGTCCACCGAACTGCTGCAGATCACGGACGGCAAGATCACCTCCTACGACGGTGTGCTGTCGACCACCGTCACCGAGGCGATGGACGGCAAGGAGCTGTGGGCCACCGCCCAGTGCCGTCCGCACCCCACCGAGCCGCTGGACGCCGCCGGCCAGGGCGACGCCTTCGTGGGCCTCGCCTTCTGCGCGATCCGCGCGGTGGTGGACGTCGACATCGAGATCGGCTCGGTCCGGGTGGTGGAGCTGGCGGTCGCCCAGGACGTCGGCCGGGTCCTCAACCCCGCCCAGCTCGCGGCCCGTATCGAGGCGGGCGTCACCCAGGGCGTGGGCATCGCCCTCACCGAGAACCTGCGCACCCCGCGCGGCCTGATCCGCCACCCCGACCTGACCGGATACGCGCTGCCGACCGCCCTGGACGCGCCGGACATCCGGATCGTGAAGCTGGTCGAGGAACGGGACGTGGTCGCGCCCTTCGGCGCCAAGCCGGTCAGCGCGGTCCCGGTGGTGACGTCTCCGGCGGCGATCGCCTCCGCCGTCCGCGCGGCGACGGGCCGCCCGGTCAACCGCCTCCCGATCCGCCCCCAGGCGGCCGTGGTGACGTCCCAGTGAGCATGCCCGCGCGCACGGCGACGGCCGTGCGCGGGCAGGGCGGGCAACGGACCCGGCCCGTCTGACGTCCTTCCTGGCGAGGGTCGTTGTCAGTGGTGCGGCGTAGTGTGCTGAGCAGTCGGGGCACCTGCCCGGGCACCGCGCACGACGACGCACGCACACAGGCACGCACGGGGACGATCGCGGGGGAGCGATGAGCACGACCGACGCCGGGGTCCCGGCGATCACACTGACCGAGGCGGAACTGGACCGTCACATCACCCACGCGCCGACCCGCGGACTGCTCACGGGTCCCGGACTGCCCGCGGACACCGCCCTGCTGACCTTCTCCCCGCTGCGCGCGCACGGCCTGCGCACCCTCGGCGACGCCACCGACGGGCCCTTCCGCCTCGCGGAGGAACTGCGCGGCCGCCTGGTGATCGGCGAACTGCTGAACCCGGCCGGCATGGAGCGCGAGTCGATCCTGCTCGACGGCGACACCGGCGAGCTGACGACGGCCCGCCTCGTGGGCCCGTCCGACCCGCGCCCCTTCGCGCCCTCGCTGTCCACCCTGCTGCGCTTCGCCGCGGTCACGGAGGAACTGGCGGGCCTGCGCGGCCGTTTCGCGTCCCTGGCCGGCAAGTACGGCCCGCGGACGGTGACCGAGGCATCGCGCCGCCTGCTCGCCCTCTTCGCGGAGGGTACGGACGGCCGGGTCCCGCCCTACTGGAAGGCCGCGGCCCTGATCCGTCCGCTGGCCCTCGTCGCGGGGCCGGGCACCACGTCCGGCCTCACCCTGGACGTTCCGGCCCGCCTGCTGGAGCAGGAGTTCGGCCACGGCCGGGTGGCCCGGTTCGAGGAGGTCGACTTCCCCGCCACGCTCACCCACGAGCCGACCCGCCGCTTCCTGCGGGAGACGGGCCTGCCGGAGGAGGCGGTCGTCTTCCACGCCGACACCGACGTCCCGCTGCCGACGCTCACCGAGTACTTCACCGCCGAGCGCTGCGACGACTACCCCCTGGACGCCCTCCCCGCCCACGCCGGCCACCTGATCCGCCTCGGTCACCTGATCGAGGACCACAGCCTGGTGGTCGACGGCAGAACGGGCGCGGTGCTCACCTTCAGCGAACCCGAGGCGACGCTCCACCCCCTGAACACCGACGTCTCCACCCTGGCCTTCACGCTCTGGCTCCTGCACCACGAGCGCACCATCGACGAACACCTGTCGCGCGAGCTGAGCACGCGGGCCTACGACCACCTGGCCGCGACCATGATCCACACCCTCACCGCGGTCGACCCCACGGCCACCCTGCCGGACACCGCCTGGCACTACTGGACACAGCTGTTCCAGGACGAGGCGGGCGGGGTGCTGTAGCTGGAGACCGTGGCGGGAATCGAACCCGCGTAAGTCGCTTTGCAGGCGACTCCCTGAACCACTCGGGCACACGGTCGTGTCGTGCTGAGACGAACGTAGGGCGCGGCCGACGACCCGCTCAAGGGAAACCGCGGCCCCGCAACGGGACTGCCATACGCCGTTCATGAAGCGCGGGCCGGGGGTCTACGACCAAGGTCGGAGTGCGGGCGGGACCACCGACAGGGGTCAAACGGGGCTGTGGACCTTACTCTGTCGACCATGAGTGCCCTCGAGTCGCGTGACACCGTTGTGGTGAGTGATGCCGTCGAGAAGGACGGCGGTGGTGTGCTGAGCCGGGAACACCGGGCGCTCAGTATCGGGATCGTCTCCGTCGTGCTGCTCATCGCCTTCGAGGCGACCGCCGTCGGGACCGCGATGCCCGTGGCCGCGCGCGAGCTGGACGGGCTGGCGCTGTACGCGTTCGCGTTCTCCGGGTACTTCACGACCAGCCTGTTCGGGATGGTGTTCGCCGGCCAGTGGTCCGACCGGCGCGGGCCACTCGGCCCGCTGACCACGGGGATCGCCGCCTTCGCCGCCGGGCTCGTCGTCGCCGGGACCGCCGGGGTCATGTGGGTGTTCATCCTGGGGCGGGCCGTGCAGGGCCTCGGTGGCGGGCTGGTCATCGTGGCGCTGTACGTCGTCGTCGGGCGCGCCTACCCCGAGCGGCTGCGGCCCGCGATCATGGCGGCCTTCGCCGCCGGGTGGGTCGTACCGTCCATCGTCGGCCCGCTCGCCTCGGGCGCCGTGACCGAGCACCTCGGCTGGCGCTGGGTCTTCCTCGGCATCCCGGCCCTGGTCGTGTTCCCGCTCGCCCTCGCGCTGCCGCAGATACGGCGCCGGGCGGCGGGCCCCGTGGACGGCACCGACGGCGCCGCCTCCTTCGACCGGCGCCGCATCCGGCTCGCCCTCGCCATCTCCCTCGGCGCGGGACTCCTGCAGTACGCCGCCCAGGACCTGCGATGGCTCTCGCTGGCCCCCGGCATCGCCGGTGCGGCCCTGCTCGTGCCCGCCGTCCTCGGGCTGCTTCCGCGCGGCACCTACCGCGCCGCTCGCGGCCTGCCCTCCGTCGTGCTGCTGCGCGGTGTCTCCGCCGGATCCTTCATCGCCGCCGAGTCCTTCGTCCCGCTGATGCTGGTCACCCAGCGGGGGCTGTCGCCGACGCTGGCCGGGTTCTCGCTGGCGGCCGGCGGGGTCACCTGGGCGCTGGGCTCGTGGGTGCAGTCGCGACCCCGCGTGGAGCCGTACCGGGAGCGGCTGATGACGGCGGGCATGGTGCTGGTCGCCGCCGCGATCGTCACCGCGCCGAGCGTGCTGCTGCACTCCGTGCCCGTCTGGACCGTCGCCGTCGCCTGGGGCTTCGGCTGCTTCGGCATGGGTCTGGTGATCTCCTCCACCAGCGTGCTGCTGCTCCAGCTCTCCGCACCCAGCCAGGCCGGCGCCAACTCCGCCGCGCTCCAGATCTCCGACGCCCTCTCCAACGTCGTCCTCCTCTCGGCGACCGGCGCGGCCTTCGCGGCCCTGGGCGGCGGCAGCGCGGCGGCCACGTCCGCCTCGGCGGCCGGCGGGTCCCACCCCGCCGCCTTCGCCGCCGTCTTCCTGCCGATGGCGGCGGTGGCGCTGGTGGGGGCGTGGGTGACGCGACGGCTCCGGGCCTGCGAATGACACCGACCGGACGTGAACGGGCATCCGCCGGACGCGGACTCCGACGCCGACGAGGCCGGGCGCTTCGTGCCGGATGCCTGTCGGGGCGTTCTGGCCGTGCGCAAGATCGCAGCTCGGTCACCGGGCTGCGCACGCCGACTGTGACGTGAGTCCCACCCGAGGGCGGCCCGGCCGTGTTCGCGCGTCGGCGCCGCCGGGGCGCCGGTAGGGTGGCCCGGTTGTCATACGTAGCCGAGCCGCCCTACCCCCTGATCCACGGAGACCGTGACTACCTCCCGCCCGTCACCCGCCGCCACCCTCAACGGAGGGCCCTCCGGGCCCGCACCCATGACCGCTTCCGCCGCGCACTCCCACCACCTCTCGCCGGCCTTCCCCGGCCGGGCCCCCTGGGGCACCGCCAGCAAGCTGCGTGCCTGGCAGCAGGGGGCGATGGAGAGGTACATCCAGGAGCAGCCGCGTGACTTCCTGGCGGTGGCCACGCCCGGCGCCGGCAAGACGACCTTCGCGCTGACCCTCGCCTCCTGGTTGCTGCACCACCACGTCGTGCAGCAGGTGACCGTGGTCGCGCCGACCGAGCATCTGAAGAAGCAGTGGGCGGAGGCCGCGGCCCGGATAGGCATCAAG
This sequence comes from Streptomyces sp. NPDC047869, assembly GCF_040704065.1. Taxonomy (NCBI): domain Bacteria; kingdom Bacillati; phylum Actinomycetota; class Actinomycetes; order Kitasatosporales; family Streptomycetaceae; genus Streptomyces; species Streptomyces sp. NPDC047869. Next base: position 374,335 of record NZ_JBEYRK010000003.1, on the reverse strand, counting down.
CTCGACCCGGAGTACAGCGCGGGCCCGCTGGGCAAGGACTACGACGGCGTCGCCGTCACCTACGCGGGCGTCGGTGTCCGCCCGATGCTGCACCGCAACCGCGTCGAGCAGCGCAAGACCCTGGTGATCCTCGACGAGATCCACCACGCCGGTGACTCCAAGTCCTGGGGCGAGGCCTGCCTGGAGGCCTTCGAGCCCGCGACCAGGCGGCTCGCGCTGACCGGTACGCCGTTCCGGTCCGACACCAACCCGATCCCCTTCGTCACGTACGAGGAGGGGCAGGACGGGATCCGCCGGTCCGCCGCCGACTACACCTACGGCTACGGCAACGCCCTCGCCGACCATGTCGTGCGGCCCGTCATCTTCCTCTCCTACAGCGGCAACATGCGCTGGCGCACCAAGGCCGGTGACGAGATCGCCGCCCGGCTCGGCGAGCCGATGACCAAGGACGCGGTCAGCCAGGCCTGGCGCACCGCCCTCGATCCGCGCGGCGAGTGGATGCCCAGCGTGCTGCGCGCCGCCGACCAGCGGCTGACCGAGGTCAGGAAGGGCATCCCGGACGCCGGTGCCCTGGTCATCGCCTCCGACCAGGACTCGGCCCGCGCCTACGCCAAGCTCATCCGGGAGATCACCGGAACGAAGGCGACCCTCGTGCTGTCCGACGACGCCGGCGCCTCGAAGCGGATCGACGACTTCAGCGGCGGCGACGACCGCTGGATGGTCGCGGTGCGCATGGTGTCCGAGGGCGTCGACGTGCCCCGGCTCGCGGTCGGCGTCTACGCCACCACCATCTCGACCCCGCTGTTCTTCGCACAGGCCGTCGGCCGCTTCGTGCGGTCCCGGCGGCGCGGCGAGACCGCGTCCGTGTTCCTGCCGACCGTGCCCGACCTGCTGACCTTCGCCAGCGAGATGGAGAAGGAACGCGACCACGCCCTCGACAAGCCGAAGAAGGAGGGCGAGGAGGACCCGTACGCCGAATCCGAGAAGGAGATGGAGGAGGCGAACAAGGAGCAGGACGAGGACACCGGCGAGCAGGAGCAGTTCTCCTTCGAGGCGCTGGAGTCCGAGGCCGTCTTCGACCGGGTCCTCTACGACGGCGCCGAGTTCGGCATGCAGGCCCACCCGGGCAGCGAGGAGGAGCAGGACTACCTCGGCATCCCGGGCCTCCTCGAGCCCGACCAGGTGCAGATGCTGCTGCAGAAGCGGCAGGCCCGGCAGATCGCGCACAGCCGCAAGAAGCCGGACACCGAGGCCGACCTGCTGGAACTGCCCGCGGAGCGCCGTCCGGTGGTCAGCCACAAGGAGATGATGGAGCTGCGCAAGCGGCTCAACACCCTGGTCGGCGCCTACGTCCACCAGAGCGGCAAGCCGCACGGTGTCATCCACACCGAGCTGCGCCGGGTGTGCGGGGGACCGGCCAGCGCGGAGGCGACGGCGGGGCAGCTGCGCCAGCGGATCGCAAAGGTGCAGGAGTGGGCGACGCGCATGCGGTAAAAGCCTGGGGTACGCGCGTATGGGGACGAATGCAGGCAGTCCGGATCCGGCCCTGACCGGATTCTGGACGGAGGCTTCCGCTCAGCGAACCGGCTTCGCTACTGTCCGGCTACGCACACGCCCCGTGGCAGCGCCGCCGCGGAGCGCAGCCGTGAAGCGACATGGCCCGGAGCCGCCGGGCGTCCTGCCGATCGGCGGCCTCTGAAGCGCGTCGCCGTCGGGACTCGGTGTCGCATCCGTCGCTCCGGGGTCCGCCGACCTCACCGCCGAAGGAGTGGGCGTCGTGACCGCGGAGACCTCCCAGACGCTCGACCGGGGACTGCGTGTCCTCAAGCTGCTGGCCGACACCGACCACGGGCTGACCGTCACCGAGCTTTCCAACAAACTGGGCGTCAACCGGACCGTGGTGTACCGGTTGCTCGCCACGCTGGAGCAGCACGCGCTCGTACGGCGTGATCTGGGCGGGCGTGCCAGGGTCGGCCTCGGGGTGCTGCGGCTCGGCCGGCAGGTGCATCCGCTGGTACGGGAGGCGGCGCTGCCGGCGCTGCGGTCGCTCGCCGAGGACATCGGGGCGACGGCGCACCTGACCCTGGTGGACGGGACCGAGGCGCTGGCCGTCGCGGTGGTCGAGCCGACCTGGACTGACTACCACGTGGCCTACCGGGCCGGTTTCCGGCATCCGCTGGACCGGGGGGCCGCGGGCCGGGCGATCCTCTCCGCCCGGCAGTCGCCGCGGGCCGACCCCGGGTACACCCTGACCCACGGCGAGCTGGAGGCCGGAGCCTGCGGGGCCGCGGCGCCGCTCGTCGGAGTGACGGGGGTCGAGGGCAGTGTGGGCGTGGTGATGCTGGCGGAGTCCGTGCCGGAGCGGGTCGGGCCGCGGGTGATGGACGCGGCCCGGGAGGTCGCGGAGGCGCTGCGCTGAGCTGCGGTGGGCCGCCACCGGGGGGTCACGTAGATTGATTAGGTGCTCTCACGTCTTACGCGTTCCCAGGCCGTCGCCGTCTGCGCCCTGCCCGTCGTGGCCCTCCTCGCCACGGCGGCGTTCGCGCCGCTGCCGTTCTCGGTGGCCCAGCCCGGGATGACGGCGGACGTGCTCGGCAAGAACCGGAGCGCCCAGGTGATCACCGTCTCGGGCGCGCCGGTCCGGGAGACCAGCGGTCAGCTGCGGATGACGACCATCGAGGCGACCGGCCCGGACACCCGGGTGCCGCTCGCGGACGTGCTCGGCAACTGGTTCCGCACGGACCGGGCCGTGATGCCCCGGGACGCGGTCTACCCGAGCGGGAGCAGCGTCAAGGAGATCGAGAAGTACAACGCGAAGCAGATGCGGCAGTCCCAGAACGCGGCGACCCAGGCGGCCCTGAAGTACCTGGACCTGAGCCCCGCCAAGGTCAAGGTCCGGCTGAAGCTCGCCGACGTGGGAGGGCCCAGCGCGGGGCTGCTGTTCACCCTGGGGATCATCGACACGCTGGACGGTGACGGCCGCGGCGGTGACCTCACGGGTGGCCGCACCATCGCCGGTACGGGCACGATCGACGCGGCCGGCAAGGTCGGCGCGGTGGGCGGGGTGGCCCTGAAGACCCAGGCCGCCCGGCGGGACGGGGCCACCGTCTTCCTGGTGCCCAAGGCCGAGTGCTCCGACGCCAGGTCGGAGCTGCCGAAGGGGCTGCGGCTGGTCCCGGTCACCACGCTCCAGGGAGCGGTGAACTCCCTGGTGGCCCTGGAGACGGGCAAGGGCCGGGTCCCGAGCTGCTGAACCTCGGCGATCTAGCAGGCGGCCTGGACCGGCCTGGGGGCGGCGGCGAGCCGCAGGCCGAGCTCGACCAGCGTCCAGCCGACGCGGGTGCGCAGTTCGACCGGGGGCTTGGCCTCGGCGGCGAGGTGGTGCGCGGCGGCGGTCGCGCGCAGGTCGGTGGCGTGGTGCTGGGCGAGCCGGATGGTGAGCTGCATGGCGGGCCTCTCGGTTCGTCTCGGTTCGTCTCAGTCGGATTCGATGGGGAACAGGTGCGTGTGGATGCGCACCTGCTCGGAGCCGGGCGTGTCCGTGCCGGTCGCCCGGCCCCGGTACTCGCCGATCAGGGCGTGCATCCGCTCGACCAGCTCGGCGGCCAGGCCGGGCGTGAGCCGTAGCGTCGCGTCGCTCATGTCGGAGCCCTGGGACCAGTCCGCGGACCACTGGTCCCGGGTGCTGAGCCAGGTGGACAGCTCGCGGGCGTGGGTCCCGGCGGTCTCGTGCAGGTACGCCTCGGCCAGCCCGCGCACTTGCGGTCCGGCGCCCTCGAAGTCGGCGCTGTCGAAGACCAGTCCCTGGTCCACCGCCTGCCACCAGCGCTCCCGTCCCTTGCCGTGCCCTGGGGCGTCCTCGACGAAGCCGTGGGCGGCGAGCTGGCGCAGGTGGTAGCTGGTCGCCCCGCTGGACTCGCCGAGTCTCTCGGCCAGTTGGGAAGCGGTGGCGGGGCCGCGCTGGCGCAGGGTGTCCAGCATCTGCATGCGCAGCGGGTGCGCCAGTCCCCGCAGGGAGCGGGCGTCCAGCCGGCGTTGTGCGCGTTCCTCGTGCTCCGTCATGCGTACAAAGGTAGCTATGCAAAGCTCTCTTTGCAACACCTTCTTTGCATCGCCTTCTTTGCACGGTGGCTCCGAGCCGCTCTGTACGAGGGCTCCGAGGCGACCGGGCCGGAAGAACGCCTACTTCACGAACCCTTCCGCCTTCATCCAGTCCAGTGCCACCTGGTGCGGATCCTCCCCGTCGACGTCGACCCGGGCGTTCAGCGTCCGCGCCACCGAGTTGTCCAGCCTGGCGTTGACCGGTTCGATGACCTTCGCGATGGCCGGCCACTTCTCCAGCACCCGGCTGTTGACCACCGGCGTCGCGTTGTAGTTGGGGAAGAACTTCTTGTCGTCCGCCATCACCACCAGGTTCATCGACTTGATGCGCCCGTCGGTGGTGAACACCTCCCCGTAGGTGCACGCCCCCTTCGCCACCTGGGTGTAGATGATCCCGGTGTCCATCTGCGTGACGTTCTTCGCGGGCACGCTCATCCCGTACGCCTTCTCCATGCCGGGCAGCCCGTCCGCCCGGTTGGCGAACTCGCTCTCCACGCACAGGGTGACGGCCCCCGGGTCCCGCTCGGACAGCGCGGCCACCTCGGACAGCGTTCGCGTGCCGTACTTCTTGAAGTTGGCCTGGTTCATGGCGAGCGCGTAGGTGTTGTCGAGCTTCGACGGCTCCAGCCAGGTCAGCCCGTTCTTCAGGTCCGCCGCCCGCACCGCCTCCCACTGCTTGCGCGGGTCGGGGATCGGCCGGCTGTTGCCCAGGTAGGTGATCCAGCCGGTGCCCGTGTACTCGTACTGCGCGTCCGCGTCCCCGTTCTTGACCGCCTCCCGCGATCCGATGGAGCCCTGGATGCCGGTCCGGTCCAGGACGTCCGCGCCGGCGGCCTGGAAGGCGATCCCCATGATCGCGCCGAGGATCAGCTGCTCGGTGAACTCCTTGGAGGTCACGGTGAGATGGGCGCCCTTCAGCGGCTCCCCCGCCCCGATGGAACCGGGCCGGACGTCGTCGACCATCGGGGATCCGCTGGTCAGACCGCAGCCGGACGGTACGACGAGCAGCGCGGCCAGCAGTGGCGCCACCCGGCGCCTCATGCTCCCGCCTCGAGACCGCGCGGCCGGAGCATGACCTCCGCCAGCGACGCCAGCCAGTCGACCAGCAGGGCGAGGGCGATGGTGAGCAGGGCGCCGAGGACCAGCACCGGCATGCGCTGGGTGGTGATGCCGGTGGTGATCAGCACACCCAGGCCGCCGCCCCCGCCGAAGGTCGCCAGGGTCGCCGTACCGACATTGAGGACCAGCGCCGTACGGATGCCGGCGAGGATCAGCGGGACGGCGAGGGGCAGTTCGACCCGGGTGAGGACGCCGAGCGGGGACATGCCGATGCCGCGCGCCGCCTCCAGCAGGGTCGGGTCGTTGGCCTTCAGACCGGCGATGGTGTTGGCCAGCACAGGCAGCACGGCGTAGGCGACGATGCCGATCAGGGCCGCCCTCGTGCCCGTCCCCAGCACGATCACCAGCAGCGCCAGCAGGCCGATCGCCGGGGTCGCCTGGCCCATGTTGGCGATGGTCATCGCCAGCGGGGTCGCCTTCCGCATGGCCCCGCGGGTGAGCAGGATGCCCAGCGGGATCGCGATGATCAGCACGAAGAACGTCGAGATCACCGTCAACTGCACGTGCTGCCACAGCGCCTTGGAGACCTGGCCGCCCGAGAGCGCGTTCCGCGAGATCGTGTCCAGGTCCGCCTGCCGGAACCACAGCCAGGTCACCACCAGCAGCAGGACCAGGAACGCGGGCAGGACGGTCAGCCGCTGCCAGGTCAGCCGGCGCGCGGGCGGGCGCTGCCGGGGCGGCGGGGCCTCCTGCTCCGCCTCGCCCTCGTCACGGAAGGGCAGCCCCTTGACCTCGCGTTCGCCCCCGGGCCGCTGCTCGGTGCTCACGCCTTCGTCTCCCCTCCGTGCCCCTCCTGCTCGAAATGGGTCTGCTGGCTGCGGGCCTCCTCCAGTTCGGCCTGCGCCTCCATGGCCTCCAGCCGGTCGGCCTCCAGCAGTTCGTGCACGGAGTTCATCAGCGTCTCCATGTCCACGACGCCGATGTACTCCCCGCGCCGCCCGGTCACGGCCACCCGTCCGGCGTTGTCCGTGAGCACCGCCTCCAGCGCGTCCCGCAGGGTCGCGTCCCGGGTCACCGTGTCGTGCACCAGCGTGCCCGCGCGGGCCAGCGAGCCGCGGGCCCGCATCAGGTCGCCGCGCCGCAGCCACTTGTAGGGGCGGCGGCGTTTGTCGAGCAGCAGGATCTCGTTGGTGCCGCCGCCGCGCAGCAACCCGAAGATCTGCTGGAGCGGGGTGTCCACGGTCACCGTCGGGTACTCCCGCATCTCCACGTCCCGGACCCGGGTCAGGTTGAGCCGCTTCAGGGCCGCGCCCGCGCCGACGAAACCGGAGACGAAGTCGTCGGCCGGGTTGGTCAGGATGGCCTCCGGGGTGTCGAACTGGGCGATGTGCGAGTGCTCGCGCAGGACGGCGATCCGGTCGCCCAGCTTGATCGCCTCGTCGAAGTCGTGGGTGACGAAGACGATCGTCTTGTGCAGCTCGCGCTGGAGCCGGATCAGCTCGTCCTGGAGGTGGTCGCGGGTGATCGGGTCGACCGCGCCGAACGGCTCGTCCATCAGCAGCACCGGGGGATCGGCGGCCAGGGCCCGGGCCACGCCGACGCGCTGCTGCTGGCCGCCGGAGAGCTGGCGCGGATAGCGGTCGCGGAACTCGCCCGGGTCGAGCCCGACGAGGTCCAGCATCTCCTCGACCCGCTCGCGCACACGGCCCTTCGGCCAGCCGACCATCCTCGGCACCAGGGCGATGTTCTGCGCGACCGTCATGTGCGGGAACAGGCCGGAGGACTGGATGGCGTACCCGACCTTGCGGCGCAGCCGCACCGGGTCGATGCGGGTGACGTCCTCGCCGTCGATGCGGATGCGCCCGCCGGTCGGCTCGATCAGCCGGTTGATCATCTTCAGTGTCGTGGACTTCCCGCAGCCCGACGGCCCGACGAAGATCACCGTCTCGCCGGCCCTGATCTCCATGCTGACGTTGTCCACCGCCGGCTGCGGGTTGCCCGGGTAGCGCTTGGTCAGGTTCTCCAGCTCGATCGTGGCGCCGTGCGAGGAGGTCGTCTCAGCCACGGATCCCCCTGGGAATGGTCAGCCGGCCGAGCAGCACGTACGCGGCGTCGAACAGCAGGGCGAGGATGACGATGCCGAGCGTGCCGGCGAGCACCTGGTTCAGGGCGTTCTTGCTGCCCAGCGAGGCCAGGCCGCGGAAGATCTCATTGCCCAGGCCGGGGCCGGAGGCGTAGGCGGCGATGGCCGCGATGCCCATCAGCATCTGCGTGGCGACCCGGATGCCGGTCAGGATGGGCGGCCAGGCCAGCGGCAGCTCGACCCGCAGCAGCCGCGCCGGCCGCGACATGCCGATCCCGCGGGCCGCGTCCACCAGCGCCGGGTCGACCCCGCGCAGGCCCACGATGGAGTTCCGCACGATCGGCAGCAGCCCGTACAGGGTCAGCGCGATCACGGTGGGCGCCACCCCGAGGCCCACGATCGGGATGAGCAGGCCGATCATCGCGAGCGAGGGGATGGTCAGGAAGGTAGCGGTGGTCGTGGTGGCCAGGTTGCCCGCCCACGCCGAGTGATAGGTGGCCACGCCGATCAGCACACCCAGGACGGTCGCCACGACCATGCACTGGAAGACCGCGCTGGCGTGCTGGTAGGCGTCCGCGAGCAGTTGCTGGTGCCGGCTGCCCAGGTACTCCCAGAAGCTCACGCGGCCTCACCCCAGCTCGTCGGGCCCTTCGCGGTCGTCCGAGCCGCACACGCTCGCCCGCCCCCGGCTCACTCGCCGACGGCGGCCTGCTCCACCAGCGGGATGATCCGCAGCGGAACGGGGTTCTCCATGACGATCGCCGTGGAGGCCCGGACGATGCCATCAAAACCGACGACCCGGTCGATCACCCGCTGGAGATCGGCGTTGGACCGGGCCACGAGCCGGCACAGCATGTCCCCGCTGCCGGTGGTGGTCAGCAGCTCCAGCACCTCCGGCACGGTCGCCAAGTGCGCTCGTACGTCGGCCCCTTGACCCTGCCGGATCTGCAGCGTGGCGAACGCGGTGACCGGGTAGCCGAGGGCCGCCGGGTCCACCTGGGGACCGAAGCCCCGGATGACTCCATTCGACTGAAGACGGTCCAGCCGCGCCTGCACCGTCCCCCGGGCGACCCCGAGCCGCCGGGACATCTCCAGCACCCCGATCCGCGGTTCCCGCGCCAGCAACACGATGATCCGGCCGTCCAGGCGATCGATCGCCACAGCACCTCCCGGGGATGGTCATCCTGTACAGAAAGCCCGTCGACGCGGCCATTGAGCTGAACACATTGCCCAGTGATTAAGCGAACTATTGCGCACCTTGCAGGCCCGGTCCACCCTTCCGCTATGACGCAGACCACAGACCACACTCCCGACACCGCACGGCAGGCCGACCCCTTCCCGGTCAAGGGAATGGACGCGGTCGTCTTCGCCGTGGGCAACGCCAAGCAGGCCGCGCACTACTACTCCAGCGCCTTCGGCATGAAGCTGGTCGCCTACTCCGGACCGGAGAACGGCAGCCGCGAGACCGCGAGTTACGTGCTGGAGAACGGCTCGGCACGGTTCGTCCTCACCTCGGTGATCAAGCCGAGCAGCGACTGGGGCCACTTCATCGCCCAGCACGTGGCCGAGCACGGCGACGGCGTTGTCGACCTGGCCATCGAGGTGCCGGACGCGCGCGCCGCCCACGCCTACGCCGTCGAGCACGGCGCCCGCTCGGTCGCCGAGCCGTACGAGGTGAAGGACGAGCACGGCACCGTCGTCCTCGCCGCCATCGCCACCTACGGCGAGACCCGCCACACCCTGGTCGAGCGCACCGGCTACGACGGCCCGTACCTGCCCGGCTACGTGGCGGCCGAGCCGATCGTCGCGCAGCCCGCCCAGCGCACCTTCCAGGCCGTCGACCACTGCGTCGGCAACGTCGAACTCGGCCGGATGAACGAGTGGGTCGAGTTCTACAACAAGGTCATGGGCTTCACGAACATGAAGGAGTTCGTGGGCGACGACATCGCCACCGAGTACAGCGCGCTGATGTCGAAGGTCGTCGCGGACGGCACCCTCAAGGTGAAGTTCCCGATCAACGAGCCCGCGATCGCCAAGAAGAAGTCCCAGATCGACGAGTACCTGGAGTTCTACGGCGGCGCCGGCGTCCAGCACATCGCGCTGAACACCAACGACATCGTGCAGACCGTACGGACGATGCGCGCGGCCGGCGTCCAGTTCCTCGACACCCCGGACTCCTACTACGACACCCTCGGCGAGTGGGTCGGCGACACCCGCGTGCCCGTCGACACCCTGCGCGAGCTGAAGATCCTCGCCGACCGCGACGAGGACGGCTACCTGCTGCAGATCTTCACCAAGCCGGTCCAGGACAAGCCGACCGTGTTCTTCGAACTGATCGAGCGGCACGGCTCGATGGGCTTCGGCAAGGGCAACTTCAAGGCCCTGTTCGAGGCGATCGAGCGCGAGCAGGAGAAGCGGGGCAACCTGTAGGCCGTGTCCCTCAGGACATGTCGTCCGGCGGGGGCTCGTCGGGAATCTCCCCGAGCCCCCGCAGGGCCTCTCCCGCCGCCGCGGCCCCGAGCGGCGAGAAGTACGGGTTGATCCGCAGCGCCTCCTCGAGGTGCCGCCGGGCCGGCCCGTCGCTCCCCAGCTCGCGTTCGATCATGCCCCGGTGGTACGCGTACAGGGCACTGATCACGCCGCCGCCCTTCGCCTTGTCCGTCGCGGCCGACGCGTAGGTCAGCGCCTCCGTGTCCTCGCCGGCCCGGTGCAGCGCCCAGCCGAGGGCGTCGGCCACCTCGATCCCGGGCTGGCGCCGCCACTCCTCCCGCAGCCGCTCCACCGCGTCCTCCGGGTCGGCGTGGTCCGCCTCGAACTGCCCGATCAGCAGCTCCTCGTCGACCCCGCCCGCCACCGACCGCCGGACCCGCTCGCGCAGCAGGGCGTAACTCCCCTCGGCGTCCTCGTACCGGCCCAGCGACTCGTACAGCTCGCCCAGCTCCAGCGCGTCCCGCGCGTCCGGCTGCCGGGCCAGGGCCGCCCGGTACGCGGCCACCGCCTCGTCGGTGCGGCCCAGCGCGGCCAGCGCCCGGCCCTTCCCGGACAGCGCCGCCCGCCGGCCGGGCTCCAGCCGTACGGCCGCCTCGAAGTGCCGCAGCGCGTCCTCCCGGTCGCCCCGCTCCCAGGCGAGCTGCCCCACCCCGGTCAGGTACGCGGCCTGCTCGGCGGGGGTGCGGGCGGCGGCCGCCGCGTCCGTGAGCTGGGCCACGGAGTCCTCGCGCCAGCCCCGGTCCCGGTAGACGCCCGAGGCCCGCGCCATCACCGCCGGCCGGTCGGCCGCCCCGGTCCGCAGCCCCAGCAGCTTGTCCAGCGCGCCCCGGGCCGCCTTGTAGTCGCCGAGCCCGGTGTAGGCGTCGATCAGCGGCGGATACGCCGACCAGCGCTTCGGGGTCAGCTTGAGCGCCTGCTCGCCGTACCGTTTCGCCGCCGGGAAGTCCCGCCGCGCGTTCGCCAGCGCGGCCAGCCCGCCCAGCGCCGCCGCGTGCTCCGCCGGCCCGGTGCCGGCCACCTCCAGCGAGGTCCGCAGCGCCCGCTCCGCCTTCGGGAAGTCCGCCGCGTCGGCGGCGTTCCGCCCCCGCTGCACATACGCGGCCCCCAGGACCGCCCAGGCCCGCGCGTCCCGGGGCCGGGCCCGTACCGCGCCCTCCTGCTGCCCGATGAGCGCCGTCAGGTCCGGCAGCGCGGCCGGGACCCCGGAGGCGACCGCGGCCGCCGTCAGCGCGGGCGACTGCGCCCGCGGGCCCGCGGCGGGCGGTGCCGCCCGGCGGTGCGCCGGCTCCGGCGGCAGCAGCATCAGCACCCCGCCCGCCGCGGCCGAGCCCGCCAGCACGGTGACCAGCAGGCGCCGCAGCAGACGCCGGGCGCGGCGCGGCGGGGGCGGCTCGGCCACCAGGGACGTACCGGGGCCGGAACCGCCGTACGGTCGGATCTCCATACCGCTCACTGTGCGCCAGTACGCGGGGCACATCCGGGTGGCCCAAGGAAGGCACGGACGGGGTTCACACCGATGGCCCCCGAGTGTCACGCTGTGATCGTGAGCCGTATCGAAGCGCCCCGCGACGAAGTGACGAGCAACCTCACCGATCGGCTCCTGGCCGGCCTGCCGCCCGAAGCCGTTCTGACCGATCCCGACGTCACGGCCTCCTACGCCAACGACATGGCGAGCTTCTGCCCGTCCGGCACGCCGGCCGTGGTCGTACTGCCGCGCACCGTCGAACAGGTGCAGCACGTCATGCGGACCGCGTCCGAGCTGCGCGTCCCGGTCGTCCCGCAGGGTGCCCGCACCGGCCTGTCCGGCGGCGCCAACGCCACCGACGGCGCCATCGTGCTTTCCCTGACCCGGATGGACCGCATCCTGGAGGTCAGCCCGGTCGACCGGATCGCCGTCGTGGAACCGGGCGTCGTCAACGCGGCGCTCTCCCGCGAGGTGGACAAGTACGGCCTGTACTACCCGCCGGACCCCTCGAGCTGGGAGACGTGCACCATCGGGGGCAACATCGGCACGGCGTCCGGCGGCCTGTGCTGCGTGAAGTACGGGGTGACGGCCGAGTACGTGCTCGGCCTCGACGTCGTCCTCGCCGACGGCCGGCTGATGTCCACCGGCCGGCGCACCGCCAAGGGCGTGGCGGGCTACGACCTGACCCGCCTCTTCGTCGGCTCCGAGGGATCCCTCGGCATCGTCGTACGGGCCGTGCTGGCGCTGAAGCCGAAGCCGCCCCAGCAGCTCGTGCTGGCCGCCGAGTTCGCCTCGTCGGCCGCCGCCTGCGACGCCGTCTGCCGGATCATGGAGGGCGGGCATGTGCCGTCCCTCCTCGAACTGATGGACCGTACGACCGTCAAGGCGGTCAACGACCTCGCCCACATGGGGCTGCCGGAGACCACCGAGGCGCTGCTGCTGGCCGCCTTCGACACCCCGGACCCCGCCGCCGACCTCGCCGCCCTCGGCGCGCTGTGCGAGGCGGCCGGCGCCACCCAGGTGGTCCCCGCCGACGACGCCGCCGAGTCCGAACTCCTGCTGCAGGCCCGGCGGCTCTCGCTGACCGCGCTGGAGGCGGTCAAGGGCACGACGATGATCGACGACGTGTGCGTGCCCCGCTCCAGGCTCGGCGAGATGCTCGAGGGCGTCGAGCGGATCGCCGCCGAGTACGGTCTCACCATCGGCGTCTGCGCGCACGCCGGCGACGGCAACACCCACCCCACCGTCTGCTTCGACGCCCAGGACGCCGACGAGTCCCGGCGGGCCCGCGAGTCCTTCGACGAGATCATGGCGCTCGGCCTGGAACTCGGCGGCACCATCACCGGCGAGCACGGTGTGGGCGTGCTCAAGAAGGAGTGGCTGGCACGGGAGATCGGGCCGGTCGGCGTGGAGATGCAGCGCGCGGTGAAGGGGGTCTTCGACCCGCTTGGCATCCTCAACCCGGGCAAGCTCTTCTGAGCCGCCGGGCCTCACCGGGTGAGCAGCTCGTCGATCGCGTCGTCGACGCCGAGCCGCCCGTCCTCGGTACCCGGCGGCACCGCCCGCAGCGTCCGCTCCAGCCAGGCGGACACCGGCGTGGCCGGCAGCTCCAGCAGGGCGTCGCCGTCCGGTGAATTCAGCGCGATCAGGACGACGCCGCGGCCCTCGGCCTTCGTCGGCCACACCCGCACGTCCCCGTGCCCGCACGGCCGGAACACCCCCTCCACCAGAAGCTCCCGGGCGAACGTCCACTCGACGGGGTGCTCGGAGGTGGTGTGGAAGGTGAGGTGCACGGCGTAGGGGTCATCGGACCGGTAACCCAGCCGGGCCGGTACCGGGACGCTCCGCTCGGGAGACAGGACGAGCTGGATCTCCAGCTCCCGTTCCACCACGGTCTGCTGCATGAGCTGTGTTTCCTCTCTTCCGGGGCCGCTCCGGACGGGCCCGCACCGGTGGAGAGGGGGCAGGGGGGCGACCATTACGCGGGTTCGGGGAAGTTTCTCCGGCCGGGTGCGGGATCCGTGGACGGCGTTGCCCGGAAAGGGGTGGGTACGGCGGGACTGGCGGTGCGGCATGCCCCGGTCTGATAGATGTGGAGCCCCTTACCACCCCCGAGCAGATACGGGACGACGGACATGAGCGCCCCAACCCCGGCCCCCGGTGACGACAGGCCCCGAGAGGGCTACTACCCGGACCCGTCCATCCCCGGCTACGTCCGGTACTGGAACGGCGCCTCCTGGGTGCCGGGCACCAGCCGGCCGGCGCCGCGGGACGGCGAACCGCTCGACCCGCCGCCCGGGTTCCACCCGGCGGTCCCGGCCGTGGAGGAGACGGGCCCGCACTTCTTCGACGAGGACCCGCAGCCGGGGCCCGCCGCGGAGCGGCCCGAGCAGCGGCAGGGGCCCGCCTGGGGCGCTGATCCGAGGCTCCCGGCGGACGCCCCGTCCCAGCCGGCCGGGCACGCCGCCCGTACTGACGGCACGGCGTCGATCCCGCCGGCCGAGGACGAGCCGGACCCCAGCGGCACCTTCCTCTTCCGCCGTCCGGTCCCGGGTCCCGCGGCCGTCCAGGACTCCGGCACCATGACGTTCCGTCAGGTTCCGGGGCAGGGGCAGAACCCGGCCCGGGGCCGGCAGCCCGGCGCGCCTGCGGTCTCCGGCCCCGAAGCGGGCGGAGCCCTCGGGGTCACCCCCGGGTTCGGCCCGGCCGCCACGGGTTCCGGCGGCCAGGCCTCAGGGGGGTTCGGACCCCAGGGGCCGGCCGTGGCGCCGCAGACGGGGCAGGGAGGCGCCGGCGGGTCCGGTGGCACGGGTGCGCAGGGCCCGGCCGCGGGCCCCGGCTTCGGCGCCGGGAAGGCGGCCGCCGCGCGGGCGGCGGGCGCACCGACCCCGCAGGCGCCCCAGGCCCCGGCGGCCCCGGCCTCCGCCGTGCCCCACCAGGCCGCACCCCATTCGGCCGCACCCCATTCGGCCGCACCCCATTCGGCCGCACCCCATTCGGCCGCACCCCAGCAGGCCGCACCCCAGCAGCCCGTGCCCCAGCAGCCCGTGCCCCAGCAGTCGGCGGCCCGACAGCCCGGCGGCTCCGGCACTCCGCTGACCGCCGGACCGGGCGGCGGCCAGGCGTCCTGGGCGCAGCAGGTGCACCGGCTGGCCGGGGGAGCGGACGAGCAGCCCGTGGCGCCGTGGAAGCCGCCGGTCGAGGACCCGTTCCAGGCGGTGGCCCGCCGGCAGGCGGCGGCCCGCCCGGCCGGCCTCGGCAAGCGGTTCGCCGCCCGGCTGATCGACAACCTGGTCCTCGGCGCCGTCACCGCGGCCGCCGCCGTCCCGCTCGGCACCCAGGCGGTCGACCACGTCCAGGACAAGATCGACGCCGCGAGGCTGTCCGGCCGTACCGTCACCGTCTGGCTGATCGACGGCACGACCGGCACCGCGCTCGGCATCGTCCTCGGCGTCCTGCTCGTCTTCGGCGTGCTGTACGAGGCGCTGCCCACCGCCAAGTGGGGCCGCACGCTGGGCAAGAAGCTGTGCGGGATCGAGGTCCGGGACATCGAGGGGCACGAGCCGCCGGGGTTCGGCGCGGCCCTGCGCCGCTGGCTGGTCTACAGCGTTCCCGGCCTGCTCGGCATCGGCCTGCTCGGTGTGCTCTGGTGCCTGTTCGACCGGCCCTGGCGCCAGTGCTGGCACGACAAGGCGGCCCACACCTTCGTCGCGGACTGACGCCTGACGACGCGGACGGGGCGAGGCCCCCGTAGCCCGTACGGCCGCCCGCCGGATGCGGAGCCGGTGCGTTCGCGGTCCACTCGGGCACATGAGCAGTGAACCGCCCCCCGGCTCCGGCGCGGAGCCCCCCGAGGACGACCCGTTCAGGAAGCGGCCCCCGTCGGACCAGGGGGCGGGCTCCCCGTACGACAGCCCGTACGGCGACCGGCAGCCCCCGCCGCCCGGCGGCGGACAGCCGCCCCCCGGCGAGGGCGGGCAGCCCCCGCCGCCCGGCGGCCAGCAGCCGCCCCCCCACGGCGGTGGTGAACCCCCCGGTGGCGGCGGCCCGTACGGGGGCGGCCCCTACGGAGGCGGGCCCTACGACGCCGGTGGTCCCTACGGCGGCGGCCCGTACGGCGGTCCCGCCGACCCCCTCGCGGGCATGCCCCCGCTCGCGGACAGCGGCAGGCGCACCCTCGCCCGCATCATCGACATGATCCTCGTGGGCATCGTCGTCTGGCTGGTCACCTGGCCCCTCGGGGTGCAGCAGTACGACGTGAACGGGAACCGGATGGAGGTCGGCCGGTCCCTCTGGCAGTCCTTCGTCGCCGCCGTCCTCTACGTCGCCTACGACACGATCCTGATCGCCAGGTCGGGGCAGACCCTCGGCAAGAAGTGGCTCAAGATGCGGGTGGCCAACCTGAACGACGGTGCCACGCCCTCGACACGGACCTCGCTGGTCCGCGCCCTGGTGCTGTGGCTGCCGTTCGCCTTCTGCTGCGCCTGCGTCTGGACGGTGATCTGCGGCGGGTGGAGCTACTTCGACAAGCCGTACAAACAGGGCCTGCACGACAAGGCCGCCAAGACGGTGGAGGTCGACACCCGCTGAGGCGCGCGGGGTTGCCGTACGACTGCGGCGGGTCGGTGGATGCCACGGACCCGCCGCTCACGTGTGCGCCGTTCAGAGCGTGGTCGGGACCCGCTCGCTCTCCCGCGCGGGCTCGGCGGGCGTCGTGACGGCGTGCGCCCCGGGCAGGGGCACCGTCATCGCGACGAGCAGCCCCAGGGCGAGCGCGGCCAGGGCGATGACGGTGATCGCGGGGCCCGAACTCGCCTGCGACAGCAGCAGCATGGCGAGTGTCGACAGGATCACGGTGCACGAACCGTAGGCGAGCTGTGCGGCGGTCGGACGAGGCATGGCAATCGTGTCCTCGGAACATCTCGGGGGATTCGGGGTGCCGTTCGACTCTCTTCGCGGTGCATGCCCGAGCGACGCGCCCGGTAAGCATGACCTAACCCACGGTACCGGTGCACAGGGGGCGCACGGAGTCATGGGGTCCGGGAAGCGGACGGTCCCACGCGCCCGTCGGACGGGACCCCGGCGTTCGTAAAGCGGACCTCGTCTCCGCATAGTGCACTTGTCCTGCTCAAGTCAAGGTCTGTTTTTTCTTCTAAACCTCTAGTCAAATGACGTCACTTGATACACGCGTTGAACGTGCGCGCACGGAACTCTCCATGAATTGGGAACCCCCTGTCCGTGTGCGCGGCGCGGGGGAGGAACTCAAGTGACCAGCAGACCCTGGACGTTCAGAGCCGCCGCGATAGGTGTGGCGCTCGCGACGGCCTCCGCCACCTACGCGACCTTCGCGGTCGCCGAGGCGAGCACCCAGGCCCCGTCGGCAGCCGCGAACCGGCACGACCCGGCCCCGGTGAAGCAGAAGGCCCACGACCTGGACGGCCCGCTGAGCAAGACGCAGCGCGCCCAGCGTCAGGAGGCCCTGAACCAGATCATTGCGGGCAAGGCGAAGGCCAAGGACCGCAACGGCTCGAAGGTCGTCCAGCTCAAGAGCAAGAAGGGCGACAGCAAGTACGTCGAGCTGAGTCGGGAGAAGACCGACAAGATCTTCACCATCCTGGTGGAGTTCGGTGACCAGACGGACCCCAAGTACGGGGGCACCGCCGGTCCGCTGCACAACACGATCGCCAAGCCGGACCGCAAGAAGGACAACTCGACGGCCTGGCAGCAGGACTACAACCAGAAGCACTTCCAGAACCTCTACTTCGGCACCGGCTCGAAGACCGAGTCGCTGAAGAAGTACTACGAGAAGCAGTCCTCGGGCCGCTACTCGGTCGACGGTGAGGTCTCGGACTGGGTCAAGGTCCCGTACAACGAGGCCCGTTACGGCAACAACGCCTGCGGCCAGACCAACTGCTCCAGCGTGTGGAACGTCGTCCGCGACGGCCTCAACGCCTGGGTCGCCGACCAGAAGAAGGCCGGCAAGTCCGACGCCGCCATCAAGGCGGACCTGGCCAAGTACGACCAGTGGGACCGCTACGACTACGACGGCGACGGCAACTTCAACGAGCCCGACGGCTACGTCGACCACTTCCAGCTCGTGCACGCCGGTGAGGACGAGTCCGCGGGCGGCGGCGCCCAGGGCACGGACGCCATCTGGGCGCACCGCTGGTACGCCTTCGGCACCGACGCCGGCGCCACCGGCCCCAGCGACAACAAGCTCGGCGGCACGCAGGTCGGCGACACCGGTGTCTGGGTCGGCGACTACACCATCCAGCCGGAGAACGGCGGCCTCGGTGTCTTCGCCCACGAGTACGGCCACGACCTCGGTCTGCCGGACGAGTACGACACCGCCGGCGGCGACAACTCCACCGGCTTCTGGACGCTGATGTCCTCCGGCTCCTGGCTGGGCACCGGCAAGGAAGCCATCGGCGACATGCCGGGCGACATGAACGCCTGGGACAAGCTGCAGCTCGGCTGGCTGAACTACGACACCGCCAAGGCGGGCGTCAAGTCCTGGCACAAGCTGGGCGTCGCCGAGTACAACACCAAGTACCGCCAGGCACTGGTCGTCTCGCTGCCGAACAAGGCCGTGAAGACCGAGATCGTCACCCCGGCCGAGGGCGCCACCCAGTGGTGGAGCGGCAGCGGCGACGACCTCAAGAACACGCTGACCCGCTCCGTGGACCTCACGGGCAAGAAGTCGGCCACCCTCTCGCTCGACGGCTGGTACGACATCGAGTCCGAGTACGACTACCTCTACACCGAGGTGTCCACGGACGGTGCCAACTGGACCGCCGTCGACGGCACGGTGGACGGCCAGGCCATCCCGCGTGACGCCTCCGGCAAGCCGGCCCTGACCGGCACGGTCGACAGCTACAAGAAGCTGTCGTACTCGCTGGACGCCTACGCCGGCCAGAAGGTGCAGCTGCGCTTCCGCTACCAGACCGACGGTGGTGTGGCCCTGAAGGGCTTCACGGCCGACGAGATCACGGTGACGGCCGACGGCACGCCGGTGTTCTCCGACAACGCCGAGTCCGCGGACGCCGCTTGGACGGCCAACGGCTTCTCCCGCGTGGGCGCGTCCTTCACCAAGGACTACAAGCAGTACTACCTCGCCGAGAACCGCCAGTACGTGTCGTACGACAAGACCCTCAAGGTCGGCCCGTACAACTTCGGCTTCTCGTCGCGCCCGGACTGGGTGGAGCACTACCCGTACCAGAACGGCCTGCTGATCTGGAAGTGGGACACCTCCCAGGCGGACAACAACACCAACGTCAACGGCCACCCGGGCACCGGTCTGATCCTGCCCGTGGACGCGCACTACAAGGCGCTCAAGTGGTCCGACGGCACGCTGCTGCGCAACCGGATCCAGGCCTACGACTCGACGTTCGGTCTGGACGCCACGGACGGCATCACGCTGCACAAGGCCGACAAGGCGCTCAAGATCAAGTCGCAGAAGGGTGTGCCGGTCTTCAACGACCACACCAGCACCTACTACGACGCGTCGAACCCGACCGGCGGTGTCAAGATCACTGACACCAACACCAAGATCAAGATCGTCAAGCAGGGCCACGGCGGCTCGACGGTCGAGCTCGAGGTCGGCCCGGCGGTGAAGTAGCGGATATCTCCGCAGGTCAAAAGCGTATCGGCGGTGACCCCCTGGCGGGTCGCCGCCGATCGTGTTTAGGTGCGTCCTGTGGCTCGCTTATTGACACTGACCGGAACGGGGATGTGACCACATGGCCGCAGGAGGCTTCAGCAAACTGCCGAACGGCACCGTGGTGGTGGCACTCAACCTGCCCAGACCCGGCCCGGCCTGCGGCTCCGCCGGGGTACGCGTCCTGGTGCACGCCCAGAACCGCGCACGAGCCCTGACCAGGCTCCGCAACCTGGGCCTGCGCGCGATCTACCTGCGGGGCAACGCCGCCCCGCCCACCCCGGACGAGATCACGGCGGTGCTGCACCACCCCGACGGCTTGATATGGCGCACGGCACCGGACAACGGTGTCACGGTGACCGAGCTGTGGCACCCCATCCGCGCCCTGCTGCGCGCACCGGCCGTGGCCCAGCGCGGCTGAGCACCCCGGGCGAGCGGGCGGGCGCCTAGCCGCCGACCACCGGCTTGCCGGTGAGCTCCACCCCGGCCCCGCGCAGCTCCTCCAGGGCCCGCTCCGTGGTCCCCGGGGCGACGCCCGCGGTCAGGTCCAGCAGGATCTGCGTGCGGAAACCCTCCCGGACCGCGTCCAGCGCGGTGGCCCGTACGCAGTGGTCGGTGGCTATGCCGACCACGTCCACCTCGTCGATGTGCCGGGCGCGCAGCCACTGGGCCAGCGGGACGCCGTTCTCGTCGGCGCCCTCGAAGCCGCTGTAGGCCGCCGCGTACGCGCCCTTGTCGAATACCGCGTCCACCGCCCCGGAGGCGACGGCCGGTGCGAAGTTCGGGTGGAAGCCGACCCCCTCGGTGCCCGCGACGCAGTGCGCGGGCCAGGAGTGGACGAAGTCGGGGTCGTCGGCGAAGTGGCCGCCGGGCGCGATGTGGTGGTCGCGGGTGGCCACCACATGGCGGTACCCGGTGCCACCCGCCTGCCCGATCAGCTCGGTGACGGCGGCGGCCACGTCGGCGCCGCCGGCCACCGCGAGGCTGCCTCCCTCGCAGAAGTCGTTCTGCACGTCTACGACGATCAAGGCGCGGCGCATGGTGGGTGTCCTTCGACTGTCCGGTTGAGTGATGGAGCCTGCAGACTTCGCGGTTGCTGCGGGAGGTGGGCGACGGGCGGGGGGAGCGGTGGGGGCGTCCTGCTTTAGCTACCCGAGAGACCCTGCGCGTACTCCGTCGGGAGGACGGGCTCGCCCCGGGAGAGCTGCGTCGCGGACAGCGGCAGCGCGGCGCGCACCGCGATGTGCCGGTCGCGGGCCACGTCCAGCGGCTCGCGCGCGACGACCTCGCCGTCCTCGACCAGCCGCACCAGGAGCTGCCGTCCGGCCAGCTCGTCGGGGACCGGCCCGGTGCCCACGACCTCGGCCTCCGCGATGCCGTCCCGGTCCAGCCGGCGCGCGGCCCACTTGCGTCCGCCGATGGAAATCTTGCCGCTGCTGGACTTCTTCGCCACCGGCACCATCGGCGCCGCCGGGTCGGCGGACTCGGCCCGCGCGACCAGCTTGTAGACCATCGAGCAGGTGGGGTGCCCGGAGCCGGTCACCAGCTGGGTGCCGACGCCGTACGCGTCCACGGGCGCCGCCGCGAGCGAGGCGATGGCGTACTCGTCCAGGTCGGAGGTGACGACGATCTTCGTACCGGTCGCGCCCAGCTCGTCGAGCTGCTGCCGCACCCGGTGCGCGACCAGCAGCAGATCCCCGGAGTCGATGCGCACCGCGCCCAGCTCGGGACCGGCCACCTCCACCGCCGTACGGACGGCCTCGGCGACGTCGTAGGTGTCCACCAGGAGCGTGGTGCCCCGGCCGAGGGAGTCCACCTGGGCCTGGAAGGCGTCCCGCTCCCGGTCGTGCAGCAGGGTGAAGGCGTGCGCGGAGGTGCCGACGGTCGGGATGCCGTACCGGAAGCCGGCCGCGAGGTCGGAGGTGGTCGCGAAGCCGCCGAGGTACGCGGCCCGGGAGGCGGCCACGGCGGCCAGCTCGTGGGTGCGGCGGGCGCCCATCTCGATCAGCGGGCGGTCGCCCGCGGCGGAGGACATCCGGGACGCGGCGGCCGCGATCGCCGAGTCGTGGTTGAGGATGGACAGGATCACGGTCTCCAGCAGCACGCACTCGGCGAAGGAGCCCTCGACCCGCAGGATGGGCGAGCCCGGGAAGTACACCTCCCCCTCGGGGTAGCCCCACACGTCACCGCTGAAGCGGTAGCCGGCGAGCCACTTCAGGGTCTCCTCGTCGACGATCGCGCGCTCCCGCAGGAAGGCGAGGACGCCCTCGTCGAAGCGGAAGTTCTCGACCGCGTCCAGCACCCGTCCGGTGCCCGCCACCACGCCGTAACGGCGCCCGTCGGGCAGCCGCCGGGTGAAGACCTCGAAGACGCTGCGCCGCTCGGCCGTACCGGCCTTCAGGGCGGCCTGCAGCATCGTCAGCTCGTACTGGTCCGTGAAGAGCGCCGTCGAGGGAACGTCCACCGGCAGTCCAAGGTCCGCTGTGTTCATGACTGGATGCTACCCCCATTTCGTCAGTGTGACGAATACTGCCGCGCGTGGCAGCATGGGCTGTGTGACGTCACCCGCGCCCGTAGAGATCGAACGCACCGAGTCGGCGGAGGAGGTCTTCGCCGTACCCGAGCCCGACGTCCCCTGGGTCACGATCGTGCACAACGACCCGGTCAACCTCATGAGCTATGTGACCTACGTCTTCCAGTCCTACTTCGGCTACCCGAAGGACAAGGCCACCAAGCTCATGCTCGACGTCCACCACAAGGGCCGGGCGGTCGTCTCCAGCGGTACCCGCGAGGAGATGGAGCGCGACGTGCAGGCGATGCACGGCTACGGACTGTGGGCCACCCTCCAGCAGGACCGGAAGTAGCGATCCCCCACATGCCCGGAACCTTCGAACCGATTCCCGGTGGCGGCGCGGCCGTCGCCCTCGACGACGTCGAGATCTCCATCATCCGGTCGCTGGCCGTGCAGCTCCTGGAGCTCATCGGCCCCGGCCCCGCCGAGGACGCCGCCGACCCGCTGGCCGAGCTGTTCGCCGACGGACCGAGCGAGCCGCCCGCCGACCCGGTCCTCAGAAGGCTCTTCCCCGACGCCTACAGCGACCCCGAGCAGGAGCCCGCCTCGCCGGCCGAGGCGCAGGAGCGGCAGGCGCACTCCGCCGAGTTCCGCCGCTACACCGAGAACGACCTGCGCGCGGGCAAGCGGGAGAACGCGCTCGCGGTGATCCGCACCCTGGACGCGCTGAACGCGTCGGACACGGGCGGGGCGGTCCTCAAGCTGTCCCCGGAGGAGTCGCGCTGGTGGCTCGGCGCCCTCAACGACCTCCGGCTGGCGATCGGCGCCCGGCTGGAGATCGCCGACGAGGACGACACCGAGCTGCTCTACCGACTGCCGGACGAGGACCCGCGCAAGCCGATGGTGATGGCCTATCTGTGGCTCGGCGGTCTCCAGGAAACGCTTGTGACGACCTTGATGCCCTGATCATCCCGATTTCGTGTTCGCTCAAAGGACACTCAAATCCGGATAACGATCGCGTCACCACTGCGGCCGGTTTTAGCGCATTCGAGCGCTCTTTGTCCGCTTCTCCCTGTGTGGTGCGTCACAACCGCCCCCTGTGCTCGATATTGCGGCCGTGATAAATCTTCACGACCGCCCGGCCGACACCACCCATGTCCGGCCGGGTGCGCCACCGAGCCGGCAACCGCCGGCCAGGCACGGGCGGGCTCCCGAAGCCCCGCCCAGCTCCATCAATCCGGGGGGATCGAAACCCGATCCGAGGCCGACGAAAGGCCTGGGTCGGCATGGAGAAAGGCGCACCACACATGGCCTCCGAGAGGGTCACAGAAACCCCCGAAGAGGGGTACGAGCGCGGGCTCGGCAGCCGTCAGGTCCAGATGATCGCCATCGGCGGTGCCATCGGCGTCGGTCTGTTCCTGGGAGCCGGGGCGAACATCGCCAAGGCCGGTCCCAGCCTCATCCTCATGTACGCCCTCGCCGGCGTGATCATCTTCTTCATCATGCGGGCCCTGGGCGAGCTGCTGCTCTACCGTCCCGTCTCCGGCTCCTTCGCCGAGTACTCCCGCGAGTTCCTGGGCCCGTTCTTCGGCTACTTCACCGGCTGGACGTACTGGCTGATGTGGGTGGTCACCGGCATGGCCGAGCTGACGGCCGCCGCCATCTACGTCAACTTCTGGTTCCCGGCCGTCCCGCAGTGGGTCACGGCCCTGGTCTTCCTCGTGGTCCTGTTCGTGGCCAACCTGATCTCGGTCAAGCTGTTCGGCGAGATCGAGTTCTGGTTCTCCATGGTCAAGGTCACCGCCCTGATCGGCATGATCGTGATCGGCCTCGGCGTGCTCACCTTCGGCTTCAGCGCCGCCGGTGACACCGCGCACGTGGCGAACCTCTGGCAGTTCGACGGCTTCTTCCCGAAGGGCATCGGCTCCTCGCTGATGACCCTGCAGGGGGTGATGTTCGCCTACCTCGCCGTCGAGCTGGTCGGCGTCACCGCGGGCGAGTCCGAGAACCCGGAGAAGACCCTCCCGAAGGCGATCAACACCCTGCCGTGGCGCATCGCCCTGTTCTACGTGGGTGCCCTCACGGTCATCCTGTGCGTGGTCAAGTGGACCGAGTTCGCCGAGGGCGTCAGTCCCTTCGTGAAGGCGTTCGCGGTCATCGGCATCCCGGCCGGCGCCGGCATCGTCAACTTCGTGGTGCTCACCGCGGCCCTGTCCTCCTGCAACTCGGGCATGTACTCCACCGGCCGCATGCTGCGTACCCTGGCCGACAACGGCGAGGCCCCGCGCGCCTTCTCGAAGCTGTCGGCCAGCAAGACCCCCGCGCTCGGCATCACCGTCTCGATGCTGTTCATGGGCATCGGCGTGGTCCTGAACTACGTCGTCCCGGAGAAGGCCTTCGGCTACGTCACCTCCGTCGCCACCGCGGCCGGAATCTGGACCTGGCTGATGATCCTGGTCAGCCACGTCCTCTACCGCCGCGCGGTGGACGCGGGCCGGCTGCCGGCCTCCTCCTTCCCGGCGCCGGGCGGCGCGGTGTGCTCGTACGTCGCCATCGCGTTCCTGCTCTTCGTCACCGGCCTGATCGCGTACGACGCCGACTCGCGCGTCTGCCTGTACGTGATGGCGGGCTGGGCGGTCGCGCTCGGCATCGGCTGGATGGCCATGAAGTCCCGCACCCCGCAGATCGCGGACCGCGACGAGCAGGCGTTCGAGAAGGTCGGCTGACCGCCGCGGAAACCTTCCCCCAGGACGTCCGGCCGCCGGGAGTACTCGTGGCAGTCCCGGCGGCCACTGCTCAGGGCGTCCAGCATGTGGGCCGCCCCGTACCACACCTCGGTACGGGGCGGCCCCTCTGCTTATCCTGACCCCCATGCTGACCATCACCCAGGCCCTGTACGACCAGCTCGTGGCCCACGCGCGCGAGGACCACCCCGACGAGGCGTGCGGCGTCGTCGCGGGCCCGGTGGGCGCCGGCCGCCCCGAGCGCTTCATCCCGATGCTGAACGCGGCCCGCTCGCCCACCTTCTACGAGTTCGACTCGCAGGACCTGCTCAAGCTCTACCGCGAGATGGACGACCGCGACGAGGAGCCGGTGATCATCTACCACTCCCACACCGCGACCGAGGCCTACCCCTCCCGCACCGACATCGGCTACGCCAACGAGCCCGGCGCGCACTACGTCCTCGTCTCCACCGCCGACACCGACGGCCTCGGCGACTTCCAGTTCCGCTCCTTCCGCATCCTCGACGGCGAGGTCACGGAGGAGGAGGTCAAGGTCGTGCAGGCGTACTGACGGGCAGCCCGGCCGGCACCCACGGGCGCGCCGGCAGGCCCACTGATCTCGGAAGTCTCAGTCAGTGGCCGACGACCATCCGAAGTGTGGGACGACACTCCGAGTGCGGGGGCGGGAATCGATACGATGACCTCATGGTTATCGGAGACGTGAGCGACAAGACGCCGGGCATGCTGCTCGTGGCGCGGCTGCACGTCGACCTGTGCAGGCTGGCCAGCGCCATCTGTTGACGCAACGCCCCCCTGCCGCCGCTCGGCCGTGAGCCGACGGCGCCCCACCCCGCGTACACGAGACGCCCGCGCTGTCGCGCCCACCGACCTGACTCATTCCGACAGGAGCCCTGACGCCATGGCCATCGAGGTCCGCATCCCGACCATCCTCCGCACGTACACCGACGGCCAGAAGGCCGTGGAGGGCACCGGGGACACCCTCGCCGAGCTCTTCGCCGACCTCGAGTCCCGGCACCCGGGCATCCAGGCCCGCATCGTGGACGGCGAGCAGCTCCGCCGGTTCGTGAACGTCTACCTGAACGACGAGGACGTGCGCTTCCTCGACGGCATCACCACGAAGCTGGCCGACGGCGACAACGTGACGATCCTGCCGGCGGTCGCCGGCGGGATGGCCTGATCCCCGATGCGCTACGACTCCCCGCTGGCCGCGGTGGGCAACACCCCTCTGGTGCGCCTGCCGCGGCTCTCGCCGTCCGACGACGTCCGCGTCTGGGCCAAGCTGGAGGACCGCAACCCGACCGGCTCGGTCAAGGACCGCCCGGCCCTGCACATGATCGAGCAGGCGGAGAAGGACGGCCGGCTGACCCCGGGCTGCACCATCCTCGAGCCCACCTCCGGCAACACCGGCATCTCCCTCGCCATGGCCGCCAAGCTCAAGGGCTACCGCATGGTGTGCGTGATGCCGGAGAACACCTCCCAGGAGCGCCGGGACCTGCTCGGCATGTGGGGCGCCGAGATCATCTCCTCCCCGGCCGCGGGCGGCTCCAACACCGCCGTGCGCGTCGCCAAGGAAATCTCCGCCGAGCACCCCGACTGGGTGATGCTCTACCAGTACGGCAACCCGGACAACGCGGGCGCCCACTACGCCACGACCGGCCCGGAGATCCTCGCCGACCTGCCCTCCGTCACCCACTTCGTCGCGGGCCTCGGCACCACCGGCACCCTCATGGGCGTCGGCCGCTACCTGCGCGAGCACAAGCCGGACGTGAAGATCGTCGCCGCCGAACCGCGCTACGACGACCTGGTGTACGGCCTGCGCAACCTCGACGAGGGCTTCGTCCCCGAGCTGTACGACGCCTCGGTGCTCACCACCCGCTTCTCCGTCGGCTCCGCCGACGCGGTCACCCGTACCCGTGAACTCCTCCAGCAGGAGGGCATCTTCGCGGGCGTCTCCACCGGTGCCGCCCTGCA
The DNA here is from genome assembly GCF_040704065.1 of Streptomyces sp. NPDC047869. Lineage (NCBI taxonomy): Bacteria > Bacillati > Actinomycetota > Actinomycetes > Kitasatosporales > Streptomycetaceae > Streptomyces > Streptomyces sp. NPDC047869. The sequence goes on along the minus strand of NZ_JBEYRK010000003.1, from coordinate 348,253 downwards.
CGCGGCGATCGGCGTCGGCAGGAAGGCCGTCAAGGCCGGTGAGAGCGCCGACATCGTCTTCGTCGTGGCCGACGGCGGCTGGAAGTACCTCTCCACCGGCGTCTACACCGCCGCCACCACCGAAGAGGCCATCGAGACCCTGCACGGCCAGCTCTGGGCCTAGGTCTCCCCGCGTCGCGTGGAATTCCGCCCTCCGTATGCGGGATCCGTCCGCGCCGGTGGTACGTCACATCCGTACCAGCGGCCGGACGGCCGGCCACGGACGAAAGGCGGACCCCATGCGTCGAACCACGACCCTCGCCCTCGCGGCAGCCGCGCTGCTCCTCGCGGGCTGCGGCTCGCAGAGCGGCGGGGACGGCGGGGACGACACCGGGGGCGGCAGCGGCAAGGTGTCACCGTCGGCGAGCGGCACACCGTCCTCCGGCGGGTGCGTCCCCCAGGCCGAGCTGACCGCCGCCGACAACGGCCACACCCTCTGCCTGACCAAGGGCGGCGAGCTGCGGCTCACCCTCGACGGCACCAAGGACCGTCCCTGGAAGCCGGTCTCGGCGAGCGGCCCCGCCCTGGAGGCGATCAACTCGGGCTTCGTCATCCAGCCGGGTGACGCGAGCGCCGCCTACCGGGCGAAGACCGCCGGCACGACGAAACTGACGTCCTCCCGGCCCATGTGCCCCGAGCCCACGGCCTCCGGCCAGGTCTCCTGCAAGGGCATCCAGGAGTGGACGGTCACGGTGACGGTCCGCCAGTAGCCGTTCCGTCCCGCTCAGCCCGCGAGGTGCCGCACCTGGTCCCACAGGACCGGGTCGACCACGCCCACCCGGCGCCGGAACTCTCCCATCGGCACCTCCCGCAGCTCGTCGGTCTGCAGGAAGCTGGGCCGCCCGTGCGCGTCGCCGACCGCGCCGGGCGGCAGCGGGATCACCCCGGCACGCTCGTCGTGGTACTTGCTGGTGATCTTCGCGACCGTGGCCCGGTTGCCGCGTACGGCCAGCACCAGACAGGGGCGGTCCTTGGACTCGGCCCGGTCCTCGTAGGGCACGTTCGCCCACCAGATGTCCCCGGGGTGCGGACGCGTCAGGGCCCGGTCCCGGACCCCCGGTCGCCCGGGCGGCCGCAGCCTGCGCCCGCCGGGCCGCCGGCCCCGCCCCCAGCCGTCCACGAGCGTCGCGACCAGCGCGAGCAGTACCACCGCCGCGAGCGCCAGCCACCAGGACGTGTCCATGAGGACGACGTTACCGGCGCGCGCCCGGCATTGCGCGCCCTCTTCTGTTCTTGCGCGCTCCCAGTCCAGCCGAACCGGTGACAGCACAGGTGAGTTCGCCCACAACAGCCCCTGGTGGAGGAGCGACCCGTGCTTTTGCGCCTTACGCTCGACGGACCGCACGACCCCCTTCGCCATGCCCCGGCCCGCTGTGCCGGCTCCTCGCCCGCCGCCTTTCTGCCAACGGAGGTTTCTGCTTCATGAAGCTCACCGTCGTCGGCTGCTCGGGGTCGTTCCCATCCGCGGAATCGGCCTGCTCGAGCTACCTCGTCGAGGCCGACGGCTTCCGGCTGCTCCTCGACATGGGCAACGGCGCCCTCGGCGAGCTGCAGCGCCACTGCGGTCTGTACGACCTCGACGCGATCTTCCTGAGCCACCTGCACGTCGACCACTGCATCGACATGTGCGCCTACTTCGTCGCTCGCTACTACCGCTTCGACGGCGGCCGCTGCGGCCCGATACCGGTCTACGGCCCCGAGGGCACCGAGCACCGCCTGACCACGGCCTACGCCGACACCCCCTCCGCCTCCTCCATGAGCGAGGTCTTCGACTTTCACACGGTCAAGCCGTCGACGTTCGAGATCGGCCCGTTCACCGTGCACACCGAGCGAGTGCGGCACCCCGTGGAGGCGTACGGGATCCGGATCGAGCACGGCGGGAAGGTGCTGACGTACTCCGGCGACACGGGCGTCACCGGGACGCTGGACGAGCTGGCCCGGGACGCGGACCTGTTCCTGTGCGAGGCCGCGTTCACGTACGGCAAGGAAGACATCCCGGACCTGCACCTCAACGGCCGTGAGGCCGGCGAGACGGCGGCCCGCGCGAACGCCCGCCACCTGGTCCTCACCCACATCCCTCCCTGGACCGATCCCCAGCTCAACGCGGCCCACGCCCGCGAGGTCTTCACCGGCCGGGTGGACCTGGCGGCACCGGGGACGACGTACGAGATCTGACCCCACGGCACGCACGAAGAGGCCCCCGGAGCCGAGCGGCTCCGGGGGCCTTCGTCATGCCGGGGAGGCTACTTGGCCTCCGCCTTCTGCAGCTCCGCCAGTTCCTCGTCGGACTCACGGCCCGGCGTCGGCAGGTTGAACTTGATGATCGCGAAGCGGAAGACCACGTAGTAGACGACCGCGAAGCACAGACCGACCAGGACCAGGCCCCAGGGGTTGGTCGCGATGCCCAGGTTCAGGCCGAAGTCGACCACGCCCGCCGAGAACCCGAACCCGTCCTTCATGCCCAGCGCCCAGGTCAGCGCCAGCGAGACGCCGGTGAGGACCGCGTGGATGGCGTACAGGACCGGCGCGATGAACATGAAGGTGAACTCGATCGGCTCGGTCACACCGGTCACGAACGAGGTCAGCGCGATCGAGAACATCATGCCGCCGACGACCTTGCGGCGCTCCGGACGGGCGCAGTGCACGATGGCCAGGCAGGCCGCCGGGAGGCCGAACATCATGATCGGGAAGAAGCCGGTCATGAACTGTCCGGCGGCCGGGTCGCCGGCCAGGAAGCGGGCGATGTCGCCGCTCTTGCCGTGGTAGTCGCCGGCCTGGAACCAGGGGAACGAGTTGAGCAGGTGGTGCATGCCGATCGGGATCAGCGCGCGGTTGGCCACACCGAAGATGCCGGCGCCGACCGCGCCCGACCCCACCAGCCACTCACCGAAGTTGTGCAGACCCGTGCCCAGGACCGGCCAGATGTAGCCGAACACGATGCCGAGGATCAGGCCGGCGAAGGCCGACAGGATCGGGACCAGGCGCCGGCCGCCGAAGAAGCCCGCCCAGTCGGGCAGCTTGGTGCGGTAGAAGCGCTGGTAGATCAGGGCGACCACGATGCCCATCACCACACCGCCGAGGACCTTGGCGTCCACCGGCGCGTCCACCATGACGACCTTGCCGTCGACGGCGGTCGCCACCTTCGGCAGGTTCTTGTCGGTGAACGTGCCCAGCACGTTCTTGAAGACCAGGTAGCCGACGACCGCCGCGAGCGCGGTCGAGCCGTCCGACTTCTTGGCGAAGCCGATGGCGATGCCCACGGCGAACAGCAGCGCCATGTTGTCGAGGATCGCGTTCCCGCCGGCGGCCATGAAGCCCGCTATCTTCGTCAGGAACGTGGGGAACGACGGGCGTCCCAGCATGTCGGTGTTGCCGAGGCGCACCAGGAGGGCGGCGGCCGGCAGGACCGCCACCGGCAGCATGAGGCTGCGGCCGATGCGCTGCAGCACAGCCATCGCGCCGGCGCCCTTCTTCTTCTCGGCCGCGGGAGCGGCGCTGGCCGTGGTCACAACTTCCTCCATGTGGGCATGGCGCCGCCCGTGCGTGGGGGAGGGAGGACGGCGGCGTCTCTGGTCTACACCACTCAGTGGTGTAGACCTGTTGTAGCACGATGAAGGCGGTGTAAGGAACCCGCGATTCCCGTTACCGCCGCGCTACTCGCCGTGCCCCTCGAAGGCGCCTATGCCTTGGTGACGTCCTCCACCTCCTCCGCCCGCTCCCGCCCCGGCGTCCGCAGATCGAACCTGGTGATCGCGAAGCGGAAGACCACGTAGTAGATCGCGGCGAACACCAGGCCGATCGGAATGATCAGCCACGGCTTCGTCGCCAGGTGCCAGTTGATGACGTAGTCGATCAAACCGGCCGAGAAGGCGAAGCCGTCGTGCACGCCCAGCGCCCACGTCACCGCCATCGAGACCCCCGTCAGCACCGCGTGGACCGCGTACAGCGCCGGCGCGATGAAGAGGAAGGAGTACTCGATCGGCTCGGTGATGCCCGTCACGAACGACGTCAGCGCCACCGACAGCATCAGCCCGCCGACCTCCTTGCGCCGCTCCGGCCGCGCGCAGTGCGTGATGGCCAGCGCCGCCGCCGGCAGCGCGAACATCATGATCGGGAAGAACCCCGAGGTGAACTGCCCCGCGTTCGGGTCGCCCGACAGGAACATGTTGATGTCGCCGTGCACCACCGTGCCGTCCGGCTTGGTGTAGCTGCCGAACTGGAACCACAGCGGCACGTTCAGGAACTGGTGCAGCCCGATCACCAGCAGCGCCCGGTTGGCGACGCCGAACAGCCCCGCGCCCCACGGCCCCGCGTCACGCAGCCAGTGGCCGAAGCTCTCCAGGCCGCTGCCGACCGGCGGCCAGACCCACAGGCACAGGCCCGCGAAGAGGATGGCGACGAACGACATGATGATCGGCACCAGCCGGCGCCCGTTGAAGAAGCCCAGCCAGTCCACCAGCCGGGTGCGGTGGAAGCGGGCCCAGAAGAAGGCCGCAAGCAGGCCCATCACGATGCCGCCGAAGACGCCAGGGTTCTGGAAGGTGAAGGCCGTCACCGACCCGTCCGACACCTGGCAGCCGACGTGCTCGACCGCCTTCGAGCCGGCCGGGCAGTCCTCCGGGAACTCGTGCAGCACGCCGTAGTAGACGAGGAAGCCGGCCACCGCCGCGAGCGCCGTGGAGCCGTCGGCCTTCTTGGCCATGCCGATCGCCACGCCCACGCAGAACAGCAGCGGCAGCCCCAGCGAGCCGTCGAGCAGCGCCCCGCCCGCGCCCAGCATCACCTTGGAGACCGTGGTCCAGCCGAGGCCGCCCTCGCCGACCACGCCCGGCTGGGCCAGGCCGATCAGGATGCCCGCGGCCGGCAGCACCGCGATCGGCAGCTGGAGACTGCGGCCCATCTTCTGCAGGCCCTGGTACAGCCGGTGCAGCCGGACGCGCGCCGGGCCGGCCGCGTCCTCGGCGCTGTCGGCGCTCATCGGCGTCCTCCCTGAACCCCTCGGCCTCGGACCCGGCCCGGCGGCCGAACCCGTCGGCGCACAAGCCGGTTTGGCTACCGTCCCCCCGGTGGTGTAGACCAGTCGGCGGACGGTTCCGCTGTGGTGATCGCCATCATTGGGCACGTACCGCACGGCCGCTCGCGAAGATGGGCCAACTGTGGGTTACTGCGACAAAGCGGTTCGGATCAGGGAGAAGCAACATGGCCAGCAAGGCTGAGAAGATCGTCGCCGGCCTCGGCGGCATCGAGAACATCGAGGAGATCGAGGGCTGCATCACCCGGCTCCGCACCGAGGTCTCCGACCCCTCGCTCGTCGACGACACCGCCCTGAAGGCCGCCGGCGCCCACGGCGTCGTCAAGATGGGCACCGCCATCCAGGTCGTCATCGGCACCGACGCCGACCCGATCGCCGCGGAGATCGAAGACATGATGTGAGGCTCCCGGTTCACCTGGAAGGGGCACTTCCCGACGCGGGACGGGCCCCTTCCGCGTGTACGGCTAGGCTCGTCCGCATGTCTCGAATCGACGGCCGCACCCCCGAACAGCTCCGCCCGGTCACCATCGAACGCGGCTGGAGCAAGCACGCCGAGGGCTCCGTCCTCGTCTCCTTCGGCGACACCAAGGTCTTCTGCACCGCCTCCGTCACCGAAGGAGTCCCGCGCTGGCGCAAGGGCAGCGGCGAGGGCTGGGTCACCGCGGAGTACTCCATGCTGCCCCGCGCCACCAACACCCGCGGCGACCGCGAGTCCGTCAAGGGCAGGATCGGCGGCCGCACCCACGAGATCTCCCGGCTCATCGGCCGCTCCCTGCGCGCCGTCATCGACTACAAGGCGCTCGGCGAGAACACCATCGTCCTCGACTGCGACGTCCTCCAGGCCGACGGCGGCACCCGCACCGCCGCCATCACCGGCGCCTACGTCGCCCTGGCCGACGCCGTCGCCTGGGCCCAGGGCCGCAAACTGATCAAGGCCGGCCGGCAGCCGCTCACCGGAACCGTCAGCGCCGTCTCCGTCGGCATCGTCGACGGGGTACCCCTCCTCGACCTCTGCTACGAGGAGGACGTGCGCGCCGAGACCGACATGAACGTCGTCTGCACCGGCGACGGCCGCTTCGTCGAGGTCCAGGGCACCGCCGAGGCCGAACCCTTCGCCCGCGAGGAGCTCAACGCCCTGCTCGACCTCGCCGTGGCCGGCTGCGACCAACTCGCGGCGGCCCAGCGGGCGGCCCTGGCGGCCGCCCTCGCAAAGTAAAGGGACCGCCAAAAAAGCCGGTACGCGGGGGCAACCCCCGCATCCTTGCCGACGTCCCTATGGGTACGGGCGCGCGGCCACCGCCGTGCGCCCGGCCAGCCGTACCAGGGGAGGGACCAACACCATGGCCGCCAGCCGACGCCGAAGCCGGCTCACCGCCGTCGCCGCCGCCCTAGCGACCGCCGCGCTCACCGCCGGCCTCACCACCGGCTGCGACGCCGTGAACAAGGCCCTGGACTGCGTACAGACCGCCGACTCCATCGCCGACAGCGTCACCGACCTCCAGCAGGCCGTGGAGAACGCCGGCGACGACCCCACGCAGGCCGACGCCTCCCTCGACTCCATCGAGAAGAACCTCGACAAGATCGGCGACAAGACCGACGACGCCGACGTCAACAAGGCCGTCGACGACCTCTCCAAAGCCGTCGACAACGTCCGTGCCGCCATCAAGAACGGCGACCACACCCCCGACGTCAGCCCCGTCACGGACGCCGCGGGCGAACTGACCAAGGTCTGCACCTCGTAGCCACGGACCGCCGACGCCGGGGGAGTGCGCTCACCCCCGGCGACGGGCACCGCGAGCCCGGCCGCCAGGGCCCGCGCGCCCGGCACGATCCGAACGGGAGACCCTAGTCCCGCTCCCGGTCCGCACGCCGCGCCCGGTGCAACTCGTGCCGCGCCTCCTTGCGCTCCAGCCGCTCCTGCCGGCGCTGCTCCTTCAGCCGCTGCCGCTCGGCCCGGGTCACCTTGCGCTCGACGCCCACCCCGCCCCAGAAGGCGAAGCCACCGATGACCACCCGCGGGGCGCCCGGCTCCGGCGGACCGTCGTCCCTCGGGTGCTCGAAGCCGCCCATCACGCCGATGCCCCGGACCACCACCTCGACGCCCGGCGGCACGATCACCTGCACCCCGCCCATGACGGCCACGCAGTTGATCTCCACCTCGCGGTCCGCGAAGTTCGCCTCCCGCAGGTCGATCTCACCACCGCCCATGAAGGCGAAGCAGTTGAACCGCTTCGGCACCGTCCAGCGGCCCCTGCGTTCGAACCCCGACAGCACCGCGAACCCGCCCGCCGAGGAGCCCTCGCCCCCGACGATCCGGCCCGCCCAGCCACCCCGCTCCGCGGGCGCCTTCGAGAACGAGACGGGAGCGGGCACCGCCGCGCCGCCGGCCGGCAGATCACGGGTGATCGGCGTCAGCTCACCGTACGTACGCGCGCTGTACGTCGCCTCCAGCCGTTCCTCGAACTCCCCCATGTCCAGGCGCCCTTCGGCGAGGGCGTCCCGCAGGACCTCGGCGACCCGCTCACGGTCGGCGTCGGACGCCCGGAGGTCCGGACTTGCGTCGTCGGTCATGGCAGAAGCCTACGAGACCGCCTTCTCCGCGTACATCTTCGCGATGACCGCCTCGATGTCCGGCTCCCGCACCGACAGGTCCACCAGCGGATACCCGGCCGCGATGTGCGCCACCAGCGGCGCCGCCGACTGCCCGGCCGGGAACGCCAGCCACTGCCGCGGCCCCGCCACCCGCACCACCCGGCACGACGGCGCCTCGATCGGCGGCAACTCCCGCTCCAGGTCCACCACCAGCGTCCGCTCCCCCTCCCCGGCCTCGTGCAGCCCGGCCAGCGCGCCGTCGTACATCAGCCGCCCGTGGTCGATCACCATCACCCGCGAGCACAACTGCTCGATGTCCTGAAGGTCGTGCGTCGTCAGCAGCACCGTCGTACCGCTCCCGGCGTTCAGCTCCTTCAGGAAGCCCCGCACCTTCGCCTTGGACACCACGTCCAGACCGATCGTCGGCTCGTCCAGGTACAGCACCTCCGGATCGTGCAGCAGGGCCGCCGCGATGTCCCCGCGCATCCGCTGCCCCAGCGACAACTGCCGCACCGGCACGTCCAACAGGTCGCCCAGCTCCAGCAGTTCGACACAGCGGTCCAGGTTCTCCCGGTAACGGGCGTCCGGGATCCGGTACATACGGTGCGCCAGCCGGTAGGAGTCGATCAGCGGCAGGTCCCACCACAACGTCGTCCGCTGCCCGAACACCACACCGATCCGGTGCGCCAGCCGGGTCCGCTCCCGCGACGGATCGATCCCCGCCACCCGCAGCCGGCCGCCACTCGGCATGAGGATCCCGGTCAGCATCTTGATCGTCGTCGACTTCCCGGCCCCGTTCGGGCCGATGTAACCGACCATCTCGCCGCGCGCCACGGAGAACGAGATCGAGTCCACCGCCCGCACCTGCCGCCGCTCCCGCTTCATGAACCCGGTCTTGCGGCGCACCTCGAAGACCTTCTCGACCCGGTCCACCTCGATGAACGTGTCCACCGTCAACTCCCTGTACTCCGATACGACCGAAGGCCCGCCCGCCACGCCAGTCCCGCCGCCGCGCAAGCCGCCACCGCCACCAACGGCGGCGCGAACGCCGCCCCCTGCGGCAGCCCGCCCAGCGGATACGGCCGCCCCAGCACATAGGCGGCCGGCACCCAGTTGACGAAGGCCAGCGGGAACATGAAGGTCACCCCCCGCACCAACTCCTTGCCGAACACCGTCGGCGGGTACTGCAACAGCGTCTGCCCGCCGTACGTGAACGCGGCCTGCACCTCGGACGCGTCCTGCGCCACGAACTGGAAGGCCGCCCCCGCCACGAACACCGCGGAGAAGATCACCCCGCCGCAGACCAGCATCCCCGGCACCATCAGCACCTTCACCGGCGTCCAGGCGATGTCCGACGCGACGAGCGCGTAGCCCAGCACCAGCACCCCCTGGGCGATACGGCCGACCCGGCGCAGCGCGAACCGGTCGGCGGCGACCTGCGCCAGCACCGGCGCGGGCCGCACCAGCAGGGTGTCCAGCGTGCCGTCGCGCACCCGGCGGCCCAGCCGGTCGGCCGAACCGATCGCCAGGTCCGCGACACCGAACGACGTCGCCGACAGCCCGTACAGAAACGCGACCTCGGGCAGCGAGTAGCCGCCGAGCACGTCGACCCGGGAGAACATCAGCATGATCGTCACGAAGTCGAGGCCGGTCACGACCAGCCCGCCGAACGCGGTCATCACGAAGGACGCCCGGTAGGCCAGCGTGGAGCGGATCCACATCCCGGCGATCAGCCGGTAGGCGCGCAGCCCCTCGGCCAGCGGCCTGTACTCACCCACCCTGGACCACCACCCGCCGGGCCGCCGCCGTCTGCACCAGCCGCCCCACCGCCAGCAGCACCACCGCCCACGCCGCCTGGAACAGGAACGAGGGCAACGGGTCGGCCGTCCCCATCAGCACATCCGCCGGCACCTGGACCTGCGCCGCCCACGGCAACGCCCGCACGACCTCGCCGAGTGCCCCGGGAAAGGCGTTCAGCGGCAGAGTCATCCCCGAACAGAAGATGCCGGTGACCATCAGCGCCTGCAGCGCCCCCGTGCCGTCCATCAGCCAGAACCCGGTCAGCGCCACCAGGTAGCGGATACCGAAGCTGACGATCATCGCGAGCGCCACGGAGACCAGGAAAGCCAGCCACGTCCCCACCGCGTCGGGCAGCGCCGTCGGGAAGACCAGCGCCCCGAACGTGAACGGGACCACCCCGCGCCCGAGCAGCTGGAACAGCGCCCGGCCCAAATCGTTCGCCAGCCACCACACTTGGAGGTCCACCGGCCGGTACAGGTCGATCGCGACCTCACCCGTACGGATGCGTTCCATGAACTCGGCCTCAAAACCGCCCCCCTGGATCGCCAGCGTCGCGTACAGGGCCTGCCCCAGCCAGACGAACGTGACGGCCTGCGCCTGGTCATAGCCCCCGAGGTGCGGCTTCTCGTCCCACAGCGCCAGATACGTGTAGACGAGGACGAGTCCGAAGACCGTGTTCGTGAACACCCCTGCCGCAGTGGCCGCCCGATACGTCGCGTACCGTCTGAATCCCCCCGTCGCGACGGCGGCGTACAACCGTCCCGCGCCCACGTCAGTCAACCTCCCCGGACCGCTCGACACCGAAGCGCAGGAGCCTAGTCCGGAGGCCCGGCGGCCGGCGACGCATTTTCGTCCCGGAAGCGTGCCGGAATCCGGGAACGGATCGCCAGGTGCGAGAGTCTTCAAACCGGGGGCGCAGAAGGCGTACGAGGCGTACGGGAAACGTACGACGCGAAACAGGAGTCCGTGCACGACATGAGCGACGAGCCGCAGCCGCAGCAGCCGAACAAGGGCGGGGCACCGGAACAACCGCTGCCGGCTGCAGGGCCCGCACAATCCGGTGAGGCCGCCGGCGGTGCCACCGGAGACACCCGATCCGAAGAAGGTGACGACCGGGACCGGGGCAGCGACAAGGACCGGCCGGATTCGAACCAGGGCCAGGGCCGCAACCGGGGCCGGGAGGGTTCGGCCGCCGGGCCGGCTCGGGACGGCCAGGAGAAGAAGGCCGCGTCGCCGGCCGACGGCAGCTCCGGCGGTCAGTCGTCGCCGGGTGCCGGCGCGGACCAGGCCGCCCGCGCCCGCCGCGCGGCGCTGGCCGCCCAGATGGGCCGGGCCGCCCGCGCCGACGACGGAAGCACCGGCGCCGGGGCACCCCGCAAGCCGCAGGGCGGCCTGCCCGCCCAGCAGGCGGGACAGCCGCGGGAGCCCGGAAAGCCCGAGGGCGCCGAGCCCCGCAGGCCCGGCGTGCCTCCGCGGGCGCCCGGCAAGAACGAGAATCCCCGGAAGCCGGGAGCCGAGGGGCCACAGCGTCCAGGCGTGCCGCCGCAGTCGGGCCAGCCGCAGGGCTCTGGCAGGACCGAGGGTTCCGGCGGTCAGGCGGCCGAGCGTTCCGCCGGGTCCGCGCGTCCCGGCGTGCCGCCGCAGTCGGGCAAGCCGCAGGGGTCCGGCAGGTCCGAGGGTTCCGGCGGTCAGGCGGCCGAGCGTTCCGCCGGGTCCGCGCGTCCCGGCGTGCCGCCGCAGTCGGGCAAGCCGCAGGGCTCTGGCAGGTCCGAGGGTTCCGGCGGTCAGGCGGCCGAGCGTTCCGCCGGGTCCGCGCGTCCCGGCGTGCCGCCGCAGTCGGGCAAGCCGCAGGCACCGGGGAAGCCCGGCCGGCCGGGCCAGTCGCCGCAGGCGCCCTCGCAGTCTCCGGGCTCCGACGCGCCGACGGCCGACCGGTCGGCCGGAACCCGGCGACCCGGGGTCCCTCCGCAGGCGCCCGGCGAGGGCGAGGGCTCCCGCAAGCCCGGGGCCGGGCAGTCCCGGGGGTCTCAGCGCCCCGGGGTGCCTCAGCAGTCCGGGCAGTCGCAGGAGCCGGGGGAGTCCGGGCGCTCCGAGCAGCAGGCGGCCGAGCGTTCCGTCCCGCCCCGGCGCCCCGGGGTACCCGGCCAGGCGGGGGAGCCGCAGAACTCCGCCAAGTCCGACGGCACCCGGAACCCGGCGGCCGAGCGGCCCACCACCCGGCGCCCCGGGGTACCCGGCCAGGCCGCGCAGCCGCAGACGTCGGCCAAGCCGCAGGGCCCGGAGAAGTCCGAAGAGCCCAACGCGGCCGAGAGCACCCAGGTACTCGGGCGCGTCAACGCGCCCCGCGCCTCCGCCGCCGCCGAGGGAGCCGAAGCGGCCCGTAAGCGCGGCGGCGGGAAGGCGTCCGGCGGCCCACAGGGACCCGGAGACGCCCAGGCACCCGAGACGACCCAGGTCCTCCGCAAGGTCAAGGCCCCCACCACACCCGAGCAGACCCGCCCGGGCAACGGCACCACCGCCGCGAAGAGCGGCCAGGCCGCCACGCCCGGCGGCGCCAGGAAGGGCCCCCGGGCAGCCATGGCCGGCAGTGCCGCCGCGGCAGCTCAGGCCGCCGCCGGCAGTGGCGCCGCCCAGGGCGCCCGGACCGCGACGGCCAGCGGCGGCGCGGCCAAGGCCGGGGCTGCGGCGGCCGGAGACACGGCCACCACCGCCACCGAACCCACCGCCACCGCCAACGCGGCCGGCGGCGGAGCCGGAGGCGGCAAGGGCAAGAAGCCCAAGCGGCCCAAGCGAACCGGATGGCGCCGCCTCCTCCCCACCTGGCGCATGCTGCTCGGCACCTTCGTGATCGGCGTCATGCTGATCATCGGCCTGTTCTTCCTCGGCTACTCGCTCGTACAGATCCCGTCCGCCAACGCCCTCGCGACCAAGCAGAGCAACGTCTACCTCTACGCCGACGGCTCCCAGCTCGCCCGCGACACCCGCGACAGCAAGGTCAACCGCGAGAACGTCAGCCTCGCCCAGGTCTCCAAGGCCGCCCAGCACGCCGTACTGGCCGCCGAGGACCGCGACTTCTACTCCGAGTCCGCCATCGACCCCAAGGCCATGCTCCGCGCCGGCTGGAACACGGCCCTGGGCAAGGGCAAGCAGTCCGGTTCGACCATCACCCAGCAGTACGTCAAGAACTACTACCTGGCCCAGGAACAGACCGTCACCCGCAAGGCCAAAGAGTTCTTCATCTCGATGAAGCTGGACCGCGAGAAGTCCAAGGACGACATCCTCGAGGGCTACCTCAACACCAGCTACTTCGGCCGCAGCGCCTACGGCATCCAGGCCGCCGCCCAGGCCTACTACGGCAAGGACGCCCAGGACCTCGACCCGGCCCGCGCCGCCTACCTCGCCGCACTCGTCAACGCCCCCAGCGAATACGACGTCGTCGCACACCCCGAGAACAAGCCCGCCGCCGTCGCCCGCTGGAACTACGTCCTGGACGGCATGGTCAAGGAAGGCTGGCTCGGCAAGAGCGAGCGCGCGGGCCTGAAGTTCCCCACGCCCAGGCAACAGACCCTCCCCAACGGCCTGTCCGGCCAGCGCGGCTACCTCGTCGACGCCGTCAGGCAGTACCTGATCAGCAACGACATCGTCACCTCCGACCAGCTCGAGGCCGGCGGCTACCGCATCACCACCACCATCCAGAAGAACCGGCAGAACGCCTTCGTCAAGGCCGTCGACGACCAGCTCATCTCCAAACTCGACAAGAAGAACCGCAAGGCCGACAACTACGTCCGCGCCGGCGGCGCCTCCGTCGACCCCAAGACCGGCAAGATCGTCGCCATGTACGGCGGCATCGACTACGTGAAGCAGTACACCAACGGCGCCACCCGCGGCGACTTCCAGGTCGGCTCCACCTTCAAGCCCTTCGTGTTCACCTCGGCCGTCCAGAACAGCTCCACCACCCAGGACAGCCGCCCCATCACCCCGAACACCATCTACGACGGCACCAGCAGGCGCCCCGTACAGGGCTGGACCGGCGGCGGCTACAACCCCGCCAACGAGGACGAGAAGTCCTACGGCGACATCCCCGTCCGCAAGGCCACCGACCTCTCCGTCAACGCCGTCTACGCCCAGATGGCCGTCGACGTCGGCCCCGCCAAGGTCAAGCAGACCGCCGTCGACCTCGGCATCCCCGAGGACACCAAGGACCTCCAGCCCTACCCGTCCATCGCCCTCGGCACCGCCACCGCCAGCGTCCTCGACATGGCGGAGGCCTACGCCACGCTCGCCAACCACGGCCAGCGCGCCACGTACACCATGGTCGAGAAGGTCACCAAGGACGGCACCCAGCAGATCGAACTGCCCGAGCGGCAGACCAGGCGGGCCGTCACCCGCGAGGCCGCCGACACGACCACCTCGATCCTCCAGAGCGTCGTCGACAACGGCACCGCAGTCGCCGCCCAGGCCGCCGGCCGCCCCGCCGCCGGCAAGACCGGCACCGCCGAGGAGGACACCGCCGCCTGGTTCGCCGGCTACACCCCCGACCTCGCCACCGTGGTCTCCGTCATGGGCCAGGACCCCGTCACCGCCGCCCACAAGTCGCTCTACTACGCCCTGGGACAGCCCCGCATGAACGGCGGCGGCCCGCCCACCGCCATCTGGGCCCAGTACACCCGCGACGCCCTGAAGGGGAAGCCGGTCAGCGACTTCGACCTCCAGCTCCAGCAGGGCGCCGACCAGACCCAGGCCCCCATCGACCCCTCCGGCGACCCGAGCACCGGCTCCCAGGACGACGCCGGCACCACCGGCACGCCCACCGACGGCACCACCACCGGCAGCACCCCCACCACCGACGGCGGCACCACCGGCAGCACCCCCACCACCGACGGAGGAACCACCGACGGCGGCACCACCACCGACAGCGGCGGCACCACCACCGACGGAGGAACCACCGACGGCGGCGGAACCACCACGGGCGGCGGCACCAACGGCGACCCGACCACCGGCGGAGGCACGGACACCGGCGGCGGCACACCCGGCGGCAACACCGGAGGCCTCGACACGGGCGGTGGCACCGACACCGGTGCCACCGGAGGCCAACCCTAGGACCGCCCGTCAGTGACCGCCGGTCGCCTTGAGCCCCACCACGGCGACCAGCAGCAGACAGACGAAGAAAATACGGGCGGCGGTGACCGGCTCACCCAGCACCACCATGCCGAGCACCGCCGCACCGGCCGCCCCGATCCCCACCCACACCCCGTACGCCGTACCGATCGGCAACGTCTTCGCCGCGTACGACAGCAGCACCATGCTGGCCACGATCCCGGCACCCGTGAACACACTCGGCACGAGCCGGGTGAACCCCTCGGTGTACTTCATCCCCACCGACCAGGCCACCTCGAGCAGACCGGCGACAACCAGCAGAACCCACGCCACGACGACACACCTCCGGCAGACGAACCCATTCCTGGTGCGTCGTCTTTGCCTGCGTCCCGGTACGGCGCGTCTCGTCGGGCTCCTCCGAACATAGCAAAGCAACGGCGGAGGGGCCGGTGACCGCAGTCACCGGCCCCTCCGCCGTTGCCGAACCCAGCGCTACCCGCTACCCCCTGCCTCAGAGGTACAGGCCCGTGGAGTCCTCCGCGCCCTCGAACCGGTCCGCGGCCACCGCATGCAGATCCCGCTCCCGCATCAGCACGTACGCCACACCCCGCACCTCGACCTCGGCCCGGTCCTCCGGGTCGAACAGAACCCGGTCACCCGGCTCCACGGTCCGCACGTTCTGACCCACCGCGACCACCTCGGCCCAGGCCAGCCGACGCCCGACCGCCGCCGTCGCGGGAATCAGGATGCCGCCGCCCGACCGCCGCTCACCCTCACCCGTCTCCTGCCTGACCAGCACCCGGTCATGCAGCATCCGAATGGGCAGCTTGTCGTGATGGGGCGTGCTCTGCACGTTTCTGTTGGCGCTCACGCTTCGAACCTACCTGCCTCCGGCACGCCCGTACGAGCCCGGGTCGCCCCGGCCGCTCAGCGGCCGCGCCGCCGCACACTCAGCGCGAGCAGCCCCACCAGCCCGACCGCGACCAGCGTCACCGGCACCACCCGCTCCAGGCGCGGCGCGCCCTCCTCATCCACGAACTGCGCCCTGACGTCACTCACCACCCGGTTGACCTGGACATACGCCCGCCCAACCGTGTGATCGAGATTGGCGACGACCTTGGCCTTGGCGTCCCCGACGATCGTCTTCGGGTGCACCCGCACCCCGATCTCATCGAGCGTCTCGGCCAGTACTTCGCGGCGGCGCCTGATGTCCGCCTCGATCTCTGCCGGGGTTCTGGTGTCCGACGTGTCCGCCACCGTACGGCCTCCGAAGTCTCCTGATGCTGTCCTGGACAGTCTGTCAGTTCCCAGTCAGGCCGCACCGCAACGCCCCCCGTTACGCTGGACCGATGATCGAGCGACTCCAGACCGGCGACGTGGCCCCCGCCTTCACCCTCCCCGACGCCGACGGCAACCAGGTGTCCCTGTCGGACCGCAAGGGCCGCAAGGTCATCGTCTACTTCTACCCCGCGGCGCTGACCCCCGGCTGCACCAAGCAGGCCTGCGACTTCACGGACAACCTCTCCCTCCTGGCCGACGCCGGCTACGACGTCATCGGCATCTCCCCGGACGAGCCGGAGAAGCTCGCCAAGTTCCGCGAGAAGGAGTCCCTGAAGATCACCCTCCTCGCCGACCCCGACAAGAAGACCACCGAGGCCTACGGCGCCTACGGCGAGAAGAAGAACTACGGCAAGACCTACATGGGCGTCATCCGCTCCACGATCATCGTCGACGAGGAGGGCAAGGTCGACCGCGCCCTCTACAACGTCCGCGCCACGGGCCACGTCGCAAAGATCATCAAGGACCTGGGGATCTGACACCCCGCCTCCGCAGCTTCAGCGGCCCGCCCGGGAGGTCTCCGGCGCGGGCCGTTCCGCGTTCTCGGAAATCGTGCGTGACTGTCCGATGACCGGTTCGTTACTCCGTGCGGGCTGCGAACACGCAGCCGGAACGGAGGGGGCTCGATGGGGGCCAGCGCGTACCCCAGGGAGCGGCTGGAGGCGGCTGCTCAAGGGGCGCGGACGTTGTCGGAGGCACTGGTCGGTTGGGCGTGAATCCGCAGAGCTCGACGCGGCGATACGTACTCGGACGCATGAAGAAGCTGGGCGTCGACGTCTCGCACTTCGAGCGGGAGGGAGTGAAGTGGACACGGGAGATCCTGGAACAGGCGGTGGCCGCCTCGACGAACATGTGCGAGGTGCTGCGCCGGCTCGGGCTGGACGTCGTGGGCGGCCATCACACGCACATCAGCCGACGCGTCAAGGCGTACGGGATCGACACCTCGCACTTCCGGTTGCCAACGCAGCGGGGGAAGACCTGGCGCGCCCGAACCCCGGACGCCTTGCTCGTCGAGCAGTCGGTCGACCGAGCCCGGCGCATTCCGAGCGACCGGCTGAAGTGGGCGATGACGCGCATCGGCATTCCGGAGCGTTGCGCCCGGTGCGGCACAGGACCGGTGTGGCGAGGGCGTCCGCTTCCGCTGGAGGTCGATCACATCGACGGGAACTGGCGTGACAACCGCATCGCCAACCTCCGGCTCCTCTGCCCTAACTGTCATTCGGTGACGGACAACTATCGCGGTCGCGGTAAGGGCCGAGCCCTATGAGCGGCGGCGCGCGGTACACGCGCGAGCGGTTGGCGGAAGCCGCTGAGCAGTGCTCCAGCCTGGAGGAGGTCATCGCCTTCTTCGGTACTCGCTCCTACGACAGGCTGCGGCGATACCTCACAAAGAGGTTCGCGCACTTCGGAATCGACATCTCGCACTTCTCCGAGTCCGGCAGAACTGCCCGCCCAGCACGGGAGGCGCTGCTGGTGGCGGTCGTTGAGTCGGTCTCCATCGCCGAGACACTGCGGCGCCTTGAACGTCCGGACACAGGTGCTCAGCGGGTGTGGCTACGTCAGTGGCTCGCCGAAGAGGGTATTCCCACCGACCACTTCCTGGGGCAGGCGCACCAGCGCGGTAAGACCCACCCGGAAAGGGCCAGGCGCTGCCAGGAAGTCCTGGTCAGGCATGAGGGCCGACGTCGCACACGGTCTCATCTGCTACGTCGCGCGCTCAAGGAGGTGGGCGTACCGGAGGAGTGCGCCGAGTGCGGGATCGGCCCCGAGTGGCTGGGGCGGCCGATGACGCTGGAGATCGACCACGTCAACGGGGATTGGAGCGACGACCGGCGCGAGAACCTGCGGTTGCTGTGCCCCAACTGCCACGCGATCACCAGTACGTGGTGCAGAGGCGGAAGTCGCACGCATCCCCGGTAACATGGGCGCGCACGCGGCCGTTGCTGAATGGTATAAGCAGAGGTTTTAGGTGCCTCGGGGCATTTGCCCATGTGGGTTCGACTCCCATCGGCCGCACGCCCGGAGGGGCCGCCCGTACGGACGGCCCCTCCCGCGTCACTCAGCCCAGCAGCTCCCGCACCACCGGCACCAGCGCCCGGAACGCCTTGCCCCGGTGGCTGATCGCGTTCTTCTCGTCGGGGCTCAGCTCCGCGCAGGTGCGGCTCTCGCCGTCCGGCTGGAGGATCGGGTCGTAGCCGAAGCCGTTCGTGCCGGCCGGGCTGTGCCGCAGGATGCCCCTGAGCTGCCCCTCGACCACCCGTTCCGTGCCGTCCGGCAGGGCCAGCGCCGCCGCGCAGGCGAAGTGCGCCCCCCGGTGTTCCTCCGCGATGTCGGAGATCTGGGCCAGCAGGAGGTCCAGGTTGGCCTTGTCGTCGCCGTGGGCGCCCGCCCAGCGGGCGGAGAAGATGCCGGGGGCGCCGTTCAGGACGTCGACACAGAGGCCGGAGTCGTCCGCGACGGCGGGGAGGCCGGTGGCCTGGGCCAGGGCGTGGGCCTTGAGGAGGGCGTTCTCCGCGAAGGTGACGCCGGTCTCCCGGACGTCGGGGATGTCGGGGTAGGCGTCGGCGCCGATCAGTTCGTGGGGGAGGCCTGCTTCGGCGAGGATGGCCCTCAGTTCGGTGATCTTTCCGGCGTTGCGGGTGGCGAGGATCAGGCGGGTCATGGGGGCCAGTATCCCTTGGCGGACGAAGCCCCCGGGGACCGGCTGGGTGGTCGCCGGACCGCGGGGGCCTCGTGCCGCGTGGGTCGTCGCCGGCGGGAGCCGGGGACGGTCGTCAGGGCCTGCCGGCCGCCGGAGGGGCCGAGGGGCCCTGGGTGCCGCGGGCCGGGCGGGTCGCCGCCTTGGCCTTGCTCGCGGCCGCGGTCAGCGGGCGGGCGATGTCCTCGAGGGACCGGCGTTCGGCGTTCACGGCGAGGAACGCGGCGACGAGACCGGCCGCGCACATCAGCCCGGCGCCGATCTGGAAGGCCAGGACGGTGTCGCCGACCTTGCCGGTGTTGGTGAGGTCGGCGAAGAGCAGCGGGCCGCTGATGCCGCCGGCGGCCGTGCCGAGGGCGTAGAAGAAGGCGATGGACATGGCCCGGGTCTCCATCGGGAAGATCTCGGAGACGGTCAGGTAGGCGCTGGAGGCGCCGGCGGAGGCGAAGAAGAGCACGGCGCACCAGCAGGCGGTGAGGGTGCCGGCGCTGAGGGAGCCGCGGTCGAAGAGCCAGGCGGTGCCGAACAGCAGCAGGCCGGACAGCAGGTACGTCGAGGAGATCATCACGCGGCGGCCGACGGTGTCGAAGAGGTGGCCGAGCAGCAGCGGGCCGCAGAAGTTGCCGACGGCGATGACGGCGAAGTAGTAGCCGGTGTGGTCGGCGGGTACGTCGAAGAACTTGGTCAGGATGGCGCCGAAGCCGAAGGTGATGGCGTTGTAGAGGAACGCCTGGCCGATGAAGAGGGAGAAGCCGAGGACGGAGCGCTTGCGGTACCGGCCGAAGACGGTGCGTGCGATCTCCATGAAGGTGACGCTCTTGCGCTGGTGGATCTCGAGTTCGCCCTCGGGCTCGGTGAGGGGTTCGCCCTTCTCCGCCTGTACCTGGCGTTCGATGCCGGTGACGATGTCCTCCGCCTCCCGGTCGCGGCCGTGGATGAGCAGCCACCGTGGGCTCTCGGGGACGTGCCGGCGGACGAGGAGGATGACCAGGGCGAGGACGGCGCCGAGTGCGAAGGTGAGGCGCCAGCCGACGTTGGCCGGGAGCAGGTCGGTGTTGAGGGCGAGGATGGAGAGCAGGGAGCCGCCGACGGCGCCGAGCCAGAAGCTGCCGTTGATGATGAGGTCGACGCGGCCGCGGTAGTTGGCGGGGATGAGTTCGTCGATGGCGCTGTTGATGGCCGCGTATTCGCCGCCGATGCCGAAGCCGGTGAGGAACCGGAACAGGAAGAACCACCAGGCCTCGGTGGAGACCGCGGTGAGGGCGGTCGCCGCGAGGTACACCGCGAGGGTGATCATGAAGAGGTTCTTGCGGCCGAAGCGGTCGGTGAGCCGGCCCCAGAACAGGGCGCCGACGCAGGCGCCGGCGACGTAGAGCGCGGCGGCGATGCCGGTGATCTGCCCGGAGCTGATGCTCAGCCCGCTGCCGGGTTCGGACAGGCGGCCGGCGATGTTGCCGACGACGGTGACTTCGAGGCCGTCGAGGATCCATACGGTGCCCAGGCCGATGACGATCGACCAGTGCCACCGGGACCAGGGCAGGCGGTCGAGCCGGGCGGGGATGTTCGTGGTGATGGTCCGGCCGCTCTGCGGTGCCGGTTCTGCGGCTGTGCTCATGGGCTCCCCTCAACGCCGAAGGACGGGGTACGGGTGCCCTGGCGGCGCCGGAGTAGGCCCGGGGCGGGCCCGGGCGGACCTGGGAGAGGTTCGGTGACAGGGGCGGGAGCAGGCCCGGGGCGGGTCGGTGTCAGGCGCCCACGGCGCGGGTGACGACGTAGATGAGCAGGCCCGCCAGTGAGCCGACGACGGTGCCGTTGATGCGGATGAACTGCAGGTCGCGGCCGATGTGGGCCTCGATCTTGCGGGTGGTGTGCTCGGCGTCCCAGCCGGCGACGGTGTCGGTGATCAGGGAGGTGATCTCCTTGCGGTAGGTGGTGACGACGTGCACGGCCGCGCCCTCGACCCAGCCGTCGACCTTCTGCTGCACCTTCGGTTCGCTCGCCATCCGGGTGCCGAGGGAGAGCAGCGCGGCCCGCACCCGCATGCGCAGTTCGCTGCGCTCGTCTCCGGCCGCCGCGACGACCATGGAGCGTACGGCGGTCCATGCGGAGGCGATGAGGTCCTGCACCTCGCCGCGGCCGAGGATGTCGGCCTTGAGCCGTTCGACGCGTGTGCGGGTGTCGGTGTCGGACTGCAGGTCGGAGGCGAAGTCGGTGAGGAAGCGGTCGAGGGCGCCGCGGGCCGGGTGGGAGGGCATGTCGCGCATCTCGGTGACGAAGCGCAGCAGTTCCTTGTAGACGCGGTCGCCGACCTTCTTGTCGACGAAGCGTGGGGTCCAGCCGGGGGCTCCGCCCTCGACGGCGCTCATCACGTCGGCGCGGTGCAGTTCCAGCCAGTCGTGGGCGCGGGCGACGACGAGGTCGACGACGCGTCTGTGGCCGCCGTCGGCGACGATCCGTTCGAGCATCTTGCCGAGGCCGGGCGCGATCTCCTGGATGTCGGCCCGCCGGGTGACGGCCTCGGTGACGACGGCCTGGACGTCCCGGTCGCGCATGACGGTGAGGGCGCCGCGCAGCGCGGTGGCGAGTTCGGCGGTGACCCGGTCGGCGTGTTCGGGTCGGGCGAGCCAGGTGCCGAGCCGGCTGCCGATGCCGACGGCGCGCAGTCGCTGCCGTACGACGTCCTGGGAGAGGAAGTTCTCGCCGACGAACTCGCCGAGGGAGACGCCGAGCTGGTCCTTCTTGGTGGGGATGATGGCCGTGTGGGGGATGGGCAGCCCGAGGGGGTGCCGGAAGAGGGCGGTGACGGCGAACCAGTCGGCGAGCGCGCCGACCATGCCGGCCTCGGCGGCGGCGGCCACGTAGCCGGCCCAGGGGCCCGCGCCCTGGTGTGTGGCGAGCCGGGCGAGTACGTAGACGAGGGCGACGAACAGCAGTAGTCCGGTCGCGGTGAGTTTCATGCGCCGTACGCCCCGCTGCCGTTCTTCGTCGGCGGGGGTGAAGGCGTTCATGGTGCGGTGCGACGTGGTCTGCTGTGCCGCCGTCCGGTCCGTTGTTCGTGTCTCGGTGTGTTCCATCAGCTCCACCCGTACTCCGCCTGTGCGGTGATCCCGCGCACAATTGTCCCTTCCTGACCGACTCCCGGAACGAAACAGGAGTTCCCGGCGTCTGTCTGTAGGGGGTTTCGGGCAGGGTCCTGTCAGGTCTCCCGAGCCCATGACGCATCATGGGTTCATCAAGATCGGAGCCTCGGGCTCCCATCTCCCGAGGAGAACAACGCAAGCATGACCAAGCGTCATGGTTATGCCGTACTCAGCGCGCTGCTCGCGCTGATCGTGGCCGTGTGTGCCGCCGTCTACGTCACGGTGGCCACGGACGACGGCACCCCCAGCAGCACTTTCGCCGGCACTCGCCCGCGCCATGGTTCCTCCGTCGCTCCCGCGTCGACCGGCACCTGGGTCGGTGCCTGGTCCACTGCGCCCGTGGGCGGCGAGCCGGGCACCGAGACCACCGGTCTCGCCGGCCGTTCGGTGCGCAACGTCGTGCACGCGAGCACCGCGGGGACGAGTGCCCGCATCACGCTGTCCAACCTCTACGGACAGTCCCCGCTGACCATCACGCACGCCTCCCTGGCGGTGGCGCTGGGTCACGACACCGCCGTGGCCGACGCGGAGACGATGCGCCGGCTGACGTTCAACGGTGCCACGAGCGTGGTCGTCCCGGCCGGCGGGCAGGTGCTCAGCGACGCCGTGCGCGTGGTCGTCCCGCACGACTCGGACGTGCTGGTCACCACGTATTCGCCGACGCCGTCGGGCCCGGTGACCTATCACCCGCACGCGCAGCAGATGTCGTACGTCGCCCAGGGCGACCGTACGGAGGACGCGACGGGCGCCGCGTACACCGAACAGACGCCGTACTGGCGGTATCTGACGGCTCTTGACGTGCTGAGCAACGAGGCGACGGGCACGGTGGTCGTCTTCGGTGACTCCATCACCGACGGCATAACGTCCACGGTCGGCGCCAACCGCCGCTGGACCGATGTCCTCGCGGGCCGGCTGCACACGGCGGTGGCCGGCGGTGACGCCCTGCCGCGCTACGGCGTCGTCAACGAGGGCATCAGCGGCAACCAGGTTCTCGCGGACGGGCTGGGCCGTCCGGCGGAGAACCAGAGCGGTCTCGGCCGCTTCGGGCGGGACACGCTGTCCCGGACCAATGTGAAGGTCGTCGTCATCGACCTCGGCATCAACGACATCATCCGGAACCCGGCTCTCGCCGACCCGGGCAGGATCACCGAAGGTCTGCGCACCCTGGTCCGCCAGGCGCACGCCCGCGGTCTGAAGGTGGTCGGCGCGACCCTCATGCCGTTCCGCGGCCACCGCGGCTGGACGCCGGCCCGTGAGGCGGTGCGTCAGCAGGTCAACGCGGAGATCCGGTCCGGCCGGGTCTACGACTCGGTCGTCGACTTCGACCAGGCTCTGCGGGACCCGTACGACGCGCGCCGGCTGCGCCCCGAGTACGACTCCGGGGACCATCTGCACCCGAGTGACCTGGGCTTCGCCAAGATGGGTGACGTCTTCGACCTGGGCGCGCTGAGGGGCGCGGGGCAGGCGGAGCTGTAGCGGAAGGCCGTGACGGCGGGGTGCGGCCCCGCCGCGGGCGACCGCGTGGGGTCCGTCCTCACGCACCCGTCGTGGAGCCGGGCCGCACGATCATCAGCACCGTGACGGCCGCCCACAGCAGGTTGAACAGGCCGGTGTACATGGCCAGCCGCGCGGTGTTGCGGCGGCCGCCGGCGCCCTCCACGAGCGCGGTCTGGGCGGGCAGCACCAGCGTGCCCAGCACGAGGGCGGCCAGCGCCGTGAGGACGATGGACACGATCAGCCAGGCGCTGCCGAGCACGTGCATCTCGCTCGCGGTGGCGAACCCGAAGACCGGGACGACGACGCCGACGACGGCGTACACCCGGCAGATCCGGTGCAGCAGCCGCAGTGTCTCGGCGGGGTTGTCGTCGTCCGGTGCGGTCAGGGCGCGGCGGGCGGCGGGCGGGAACATGCTCGCGGCGACGGTGACGGGCCCGATGGCGACGATCGCGGCGATGACGTGGACGGCGAGGAGGAACTTGGTCACGGCAGGAGGCTAGGCGGCCGGCCGATCAGGGAGCAGTGGCCGGATTGCCAGTGTCCGACGGATTCTCGCCGCCGTGCATTCCACGGGTACAGGGGAGCGGGCTCCGGCTCCACGACTTGGCGGCGATCCGTCGTACGGCTACTTTCCCGCCATGCACACCGTGGCCGTCCTGGCGCTGGACCAGGTGATCCCGTTCGACCTCTCCGTCCCGATCGACACCTTCGGCTGGGCCCGGCTGCCCGATGGCCGCCCCGCCTACCGGGTGCGGGTCTGCTCTCCGGGGGCGGGACCGGCAGCCGGATCGGGGGCGGGGCCGGGCGCGGGGGAGGTGAGCGCGGGCGGGGGTGTCTTCGCGGTGCGGGCGCCGTACGGCCTGGAGGCGCTGGCGGACGCGGACACGATCGTCCTGCCGGGCGTCGCCGACCCGGCGCTGCCGCTTCCGCCGGGCGTCACGGAGGCGGTGCGCGCGGCGGCGGCGAACGGCACGCGCGTGGCGTCGATCTGCGTGGGCGCGTTCGTCCTCGCGGCCACCGGCCTGCTGGACGGCCTGCGCGCGACGACCCACTGGCGGGCGGCGCGGGAGCTGGCGGAGCGGTACCCGGGGATCACCGTGGACCCGAACGTCCTCTACGTCGACAACGGCCAGTTCCTGACGTCGGCGGGCGCGGCGGCGGCCCTGGACATGTGCCTGCACATGATCCGCCGGGACCACGGTTCGGCGGTCGCCGCGCACGCGGCCCGGATGTCGGTGATGCCGCTGGAGCGGGAGGGCGGGCAGGCCCAGTTCATCGTGCACGACCTGCCCCCGGCACCGGCCGGCGCGACCCTGGAGCCGCTGCTGACCTGGCTGGAGGACAACTGCGGCCGCGATCTCGCACTGGACGAGATCGCGGCGCGGGCCCGCATGAGCAGCCGCACCCTCAACCGCCGTTTCCGCGAGCAGACCGGTACGACTCCGCTTCAGTGGCTGCACCGGGCGCGGGTACGGCGGGCCCAGTACCTGCTGGAGACGACCCCCTACCCGGTGGAGCGGATCGCCGTGCAGGCGGGTTTCGGCTCCCCGACGGCCTTCAGGGAACGCTTCCGCCGGGTGGTGGGGACCAGCCCGCAGGCGTACCGGCGGTCGTTCCAGTCGGCGGAGGCGGGGTCGGGGCCGGGTGCGGGAGTGACGCCGGGGGTTGCGCGGGTGGGGGCGCGTTGACGCCGCAGGGCACCTGCTCCGGTCGGCCCGGGACGGAACGCCCTGCTCGGCTGCCCTGCTCGGCTGCCCGGCTGCCCGGCTGCCCGGCTGCCCGGGGGGCCGGCTGCCCGGGGGGCCGGCGGTCCGGCGTCGTCCCGGCTGTCGGCTCAGCCGCGCCGGTCGGCGACCGCCCAGGAGGCCAGGGCGACGGCGCCCGCGACGCCGAGGACGGACGGCCACGCGCCGACCTTCTTGGCCAGCGGATGTGATCCGGCGAACGCGGCGACGTACCCGGCGGTCAGCGCACCGGCGGCCTTCCCGCCCGCCTGCCTGCGCCACTGCTGCGCCGCCGCGGCCCCCGCGGCGGCCAGGACGACCCCGCCGAGCTGCCGCTTCCTGGTCCAACGGGCGACGCCGTACCCGCCGACGAGCCCGGTCGCGGCGACCACCGCACTGGGAACCCTGGCCATGAGCTGCCTCCATCTATATCTGTATCGATACGTCGATACGTCGATACGTCGCGGTCTGCTTCGTCTGCCTGTAATGCCTGGTCCGAGGCTAACGCGCGTCCGGCCGGGCCCTCTCGGGCGGGTGTCCGTCCACGTCCGCGCCCCCTGGTGGCCGAAAACGTCGAGTCGCGGCACGCTCCCCGGACGGCGGCGGGGATTCGCGCGGCCGCATCAGCCCCAGGTCCGCACCAGTGGCCGCAGGTGCCACATGGGCGCCATGGGCCGCATGAGTCACATGCCACCACATGCCGCACTTTGGCCGAACTCTCGCTCATGCGGGCCGCATTACGGGGTATCGGGCTCTCGGTGCCCTGAAGCGTCCCGGAGGAGGATCCACCACGATGACCGTGACGACCCCGCAGCCGAGAACGACCATCCCCGCCCCTGCCACCACCGCGGCCCCCTCGCCGCGCCCGCTCGCCCCCGAGACCGGCGCGGACACCGCACGCTGGGAGGCGCTCACCGAGGCGGTGCGCGAGGCCGGCCGGTACTCGACGGCGGCCGAGGCCGAACGCGTCACCCGTACCGTTCTCACCGCCCTGGGCGGCCATGTGACCGGCGAGGAACGCGTGTCCCTGGCCCAGGCCCTGCCCAGGCAGGCGGGCACCCTGGTCGCTTCGCAGATCCCCGCGAACACCCCGCTGTCCGCCCGTGAGTTCGTCGAGTCCGTGGCGAGTCACCTCGAGGACGCCACACCGGCCACGGCCCGCTGGGACGTCAGCTCGGTCCTGGGCGTCGTGGCGGACACCGTCGGCGAGTCCCTGACGACCCGTGTCCTGGCCCAGCTCCCCCCGGGCTACGCCCTGCTGTTCGGCCGCGCGGACCTGGCGGCGACGGCATAGACCTCCGCCCACGCCCCGGCCTCCACCCCGACTCTCCGGGCGCCGCACGAATCCCGCCGCCGTCCATTCGGTGACCGCGGCCGGCGGCGCCCGGCACCCGGCCGGAGGGCCCGGAAACCGACGGCCCGGAAACCGACGGCCCGGAAACCGGCGGCCCGGAAACCGGCGGCTCGGAAATCAGAAGGCGAACGGCCGAACGGCGGTACGGCGGTACGGCGGTACGGCGGTACGGCGGTACGGCCAACCGTAACGGTCAGACTCGTTCGAGCGGGCGGTGAGGCCCGTCGGGCAGCTCCACGCGAATCGCGTCACCGGCGCGTACGACGCCACCCGCCCTCACCACACCCATGACCCCGGCCCGGTACCGGACATGCCCGTCCGCATCGCGCCCCACGACCTGCTTCAGCAGCCCCCGCTGGAAGTTGTCGATCTGGAGGCACGGATTGCGCAGCCCGGTCACCTCCACGACGGCCTCGTCCCCGATCCGCAGCACCGCTCCGGTGGGCAGCCCCAGCAAGTCGATCCCCCGGGTGGTGATGTTCTCGCCCAGTTCACCGGCCGCCACCCGGAACCCGGCCTCCCCGACCTCCTCGAACAGTTCCTCGTGGATGAGGTGCACCTGCCGCAGGTTCGGCCGGGTCGGGTCCTGAGCGACGCGCGACCGGTGCTTGACGGTCACCCCGGCATGCACGTCCCCCTCGACCCCTAGGCCGGCGAGCAGGGTGATCCGCTCCCGGTTGGGCTTGGTGAAGGAGTACTCGCCGTTGCTGCTGACGGCAGTGACAGTCGCGCTCATCGCAGGCCCCCCGTATCGGCTCTTCGTCGCGAGATCCGCCGAGAGCCTAGCGGCAGCCCTGACCGCCCCGTCCTGGGGCGCACTTCGCACCGCCGGCCGGGCGACGTGTCCCGAGCCACCGCGACGGCGCACCCCGCAGTCACCGAGTTAGTCCGGATACCTGACACGGGCTCGGGTACCCGCACCTGAGCACGGCCCACGGCCGAGTCCGGCATGAGGTGACAGCAACGGAGACCCAGATGAAGGCCAGCCGATCAGCAGCCCCGCCGGCCCCCGCGCCGGTCACAGCGGAACCGCGGTCCGCTCACGTCCTCGCCGGACGCTACCGGTTGGGCGCGAGAATCGGATCGGGAGGCATGGCCGACGTCTACGAGGCCGTCGACACCCGTCTCGGACGGCCCGTCGCGGTCAAGGTGTTCCGGCCGGGCCCGGGCCCGCAGACCGAGGACCGTCTCACCGCCGAGGCCGTCCTCCTCGCCGGCCTCCAGCACCCCGGACTGGTCACCGTCTACGACTCCGGACGCGAGGACGGCCGCACCTACCTGGTCATGCAACTGGTCGAAGGCCCCACGCTGCACAGCCTCCTGCAAGGCGGCCCCCTGCCCGAGCGGCGCGTGACGGCCCTGGGCACCGCCCTCGCCCGGGCACTGGCCCACGTCCACCGGGCCGACATCGTGCACCGCGACGTCAAACCGTCGAACGTGCTGCTCGACCCGGCCGGTGACCCCCACCTGGCCGACTTCGGCATCGCACGCCTCGCGGACGCCACCCGACAGACGGCACCCGACGTACTGACCGGCACCGCCGCGTATCTGGCGCCCGAACAGGTCGAGGGCGGGTACGTCGGACCGCCCGCCGACGTCTACGCACTCGGCCTGGTCCTGCTGGAGTGCCTGAAAGGGGAACTGGAGTACCCGGGCACCCCACTGGAGGCCGCGGTCGCCCGCCTGCTGCGCGCACCCGAGATCCCCGACTGGTTCTCCCCGGACCTGGCGGCCCTGCTCAGGACCATGACCGCCAAGGACCCCGAGGCACGCCCCGGCGCCGAACAGTGCGCGAAGACCCTCGCGGCCCTGAACACGCCCGGCGACCCCCACCGACCGCCGCCGGCGACGCCCGTCGTGCCCCGCCCCCCGGCTCCCCACACCCCTGCGACCGAGGCGCCGAGGACACACGTATCGGCGGCCATCCGCCCCGCCCGTACAGCGGGCCTGGAGGGAGCCGCAGTAGCGGCGGCGGTGCCGGTACCCGCCCGGGCCGACGGCCCCCGGCACG
This sequence comes from Streptomyces sp. NPDC047869, assembly GCF_040704065.1. Lineage (NCBI taxonomy): Bacteria > Bacillati > Actinomycetota > Actinomycetes > Kitasatosporales > Streptomycetaceae > Streptomyces > Streptomyces sp. NPDC047869. The sequence goes on along the minus strand of NZ_JBEYRK010000003.1, from coordinate 319,931 downwards.
GCCGACGCCTGGCAGTGGGCACCGCCCTGGCCGCCCTCTCCGTGGCCCTGGGTACGACCCTGGCCTTCGCCCCGGGCACCAGCGGAACCAGCGACGACCGCGCCGACGCGAAATCCACCGCCACGACCCCCGACCAGTCGCCGTCAAGCAAGGCGATACCCGGCGGCAAGCCCAGCACCGCCCCTCCGGCCGGCGCCCAGCCCGACACGAGGACCTCCGGCTCGCCCACCCCGGCAGCGACCCCGGCCGGCTCCCACGCCGAACCCGTCTCCCACGCCGAACCCGTCTCCCGGTACCTGCCTTCCTCCGACCGGCCGACCCGGACGGGCCACACACCCTCCGGCAACAACACCACCGACTCCCGCAGCCCTTCCCCGGACCACCCCACCAACACGGCCCCCCCGACCCACGCGACCCCGACCCGCCCCACCCCATCCCACGCCACCCCGAGGCCCCCCGGCCAGAGCAGCAAGCCCTCACAGCACGCGGCGCCGGACGACGAGGAGTGAGGCACCCTTCCGCGGCCGGGCCTCGCCATGCGGGGCGGTGACCGCGGCATGCGCGAAACCCGGTGGACACCGACCCCTCGCGCGTCCTAGCGTCACCGACGTTCCGAAGATCCGTACGTCCTGATGAGGTGCGTTTGATGACGGTCCAGGCAACGGCGGCCAGCGTCAACAGGCCGTCCCCCGCACATGCCACGACCTCATCGGACACAGGGAACCCCAACAGTGGATCTTCCACGTGAATTCACCATCCGCGAGAGCAGCCACCGCATCCACAACCCGTTCACCGGCGAGCAGCTGGCTGCCCTGGGGCAGGCGCTGCACCTGACCCCCGGGACGCGCGTGCTCGACCTCGCCAGCGGCTCGGGCGAGATGCTGTGCACCTGGGCGCACGCCCACCGCATCGTCGGGACCGGCGTCGACATCAGCACCGAGTTCACGGCCAGGGCCCGTGCCCGCGCTGCCGAGCTCGGCGTCACCGATCAGGTGGCCTTCGTCCACGGCGACGCATCCGGCCATGTCGCGGACGAACCCGTCGACCTCGCCGCGTGCATCGGCGCGACCTGGATCGGCGACGGAGTGGCCGGCACGATCGACCTACTGCACCGCAGCCTCCGCCCCGGCGGCCTGCTGCTGATCGGCGAGCCGTACTGGCGTCACGAACCCCCGGACCAGCAGACCGTCGAAGCGTGCCACGCCGGCGCCAAAGAGGACTTCCGCCTGCTGCCGGAACTCATCGAGCGGTTCGGCGAACTGGGCTACGACCTCGTCGAAATGGTGCTCGCCGACCAGAACAGCTGGGACCGGTACCGGGCCGCGCAATGGCTCAACACCCGACGCTGGCTCGACCGCAACCCAGACGACGAGCTGGCCCCCGAGCTGAGAGCGGACCTCTCCCGCGATCCGGTCCGCTATGCCAGGTACGAGCGTGAGTACCTCGGCTGGGGCGTCTTCGCCCTCATGGAGCGCTGACGGTCACGCCGGTGCCGAGCCGGGGCCGGCAGGATGCTGCCGGCTCCGGCTGCCCTCGCCGCTGAGGACGACTTGGGCCACTCCGTGATCGAGGATGAGGGCAACGGGGGCTCCTCGTGGTCATGACCGTGGGCGACACCGCGCGAGTCGCTGTCACTGAAGCAGATGGTCCGCCTTGCCCGCCTTGATGTCGAGGATCATGGTGCGCAGGGCGTCTCGACTGTCCACGATGAAACGGTCCTCCTGCCCGCGCACGGCTATGTACGCATTGCCGGCCTCATCGACACCTATCCGGAAGCACGAGTTGCCCTCTCCGCAGAAGGGCTCTTCCCACTGGATCTCGGACATGGACGCCTCCTAGAGCTCGCGAGCGATGGCGCGGATGAAGCCCCTGGAGTCGTCGGGGGAGAGTGCCAGGTCCTCGATCCGGTCCAAGTGGGCACGGTACTTGGTCAACTCCTCGGTGCCGTACAGGAAGTCCGGCCCGTGAGAGCTGTCGATCTGCACGGTGTCCAGCTGCCCGGTCGGCCCCTCTGCGTAGAGGACCGTCTGGCCGGCACCGGGGAACGCGCCGTGGGCGAAGGGGACGACCCGCACGATCACGCCGTCCGTCTCGGACTGATCGACGAGATGTTGCAGTTGATCCCGAGCGACCCGAGGTCCGCCGAACTGCATCCGGATCGCCGCCTCGTGCACGAGGCAGACGAACGGGGGAGCGGCAGCGGAGGTCAGTACCTCCTGACGACGTCTGCGATGCGCCGCCCTCATCGCGACCTCGTGCTCCGGCAGCGCCGGAAGCACGGCCCGGAACACGGCGAGGGCGTAGTCGGTCGTCTGGAGCAGGCCGGGAATGTGCACCGTGCAGGTCGTACGCATGCGAGTGGCGCGTGCCTCCAGCTCCGCGACGTCGAGCATGCCTTGAGGCAGGGCCCCTCGGTACTGCTCCCACCAGCCCTGGCCGGCCGAGGCCATCGTCACCAACGCGGCCACATACTTCTCGTCGTCGCACTGGCAGTGCCGAGCCAGGAGGCGGAGCCGTTCCTCACTGATGGTGCGGACACCGGACTCCATGTAGGAAATCTTTCCCCGGTCGACGCCGAGGAGGGTCGCCGCCTGCTCCGCGGACATGCCCGCGGCTACCCGCATCCTGCGCAGCTCGTGACCGAGGCGCTTCTGCCGCTGAGTTGGGACCGCCTTCGAGGGCATGCCCTTCCTTCCGTCTTGGCTCAGACGGAAGTCTGCCGTGTCTCCCCACCCGAAAGCCACGATCGAGCTAATTTGCCGAGGCGGGTGGCAAATTTACCTCACCGTCTCCTAGCTTGAACACCGCGCCGCCCACACGGCGAGCGGAAGTGCATCGCGCACGCCCGCCCACTCACTCCTGCCCTGGGAGAGGTGGGCCTGCGCCAGGGTGACAGGCCACTGCTTGCCGAACAGCACAAGTCGATGAGCATAAAAAGGAGTCGAGACATGGACTGCAGCGCATGTACACCAAGAAGGCCTTGGGAACTGCCGTTCCTCGCCGTGCCGGAGGAGGTGGCGGCGCTACGCCGCCTGCTGCGAATTCACCTGGCCCTGTGGGGCCTGCAGGAACTGACCGAAGCCGCCCAACTGTGCGTCACTGAACTCGTCGCCAACGTGATCACCCACGTGGGCGCCGGCACGCCCACCACCCTCGCCGTCTCGATGCGCGGCACCCACCTGCGCATCGAAGTGCATGACCCCGACACGCGAGCCTTACCGACGCTGGCCGCGCCCACCGACGACGCGGAGACGGGGCGCGGCATGACTCTCGTCGCTGCGACTTCCGACCGCTGGGGTGTCCAACTGCTGCCCGATCGCAAGGTCACATGGGCTGAGTTCGCGACCGGTTTGAGCACCCCGAACGGCCACAGCCGGAGCGTGCACGTCTCAAGAGCCGAGAGAGTGCTCGGCTTCTACGACGTGCGGCAGGCGGAAGGTCCGCAAGTCCTGAACCGGCTGAGCGCCACCATTGCCGAGACTGCCGCGGTCGAGGCGATCGCCGACCTTCTTCATTGGCTTCGCGTGCATGGCCACGATGCCGATGAGGCGTTGGACAGGGCCCAGGTACGGTTCGAGGCGGAGACGGCGCAGTGCACCAACTGGTGAGCAGCAGAGCTGGGCCGGGCGTCGGCGGATTCGCCGTGGCGTCGCGAACTTGAGCACTGGGCGCACCCAACGCTCTGTTACGTCGTGTGCGCTCCAGTCCTCAGCTTCGCAGGAACGAATATATCGACGCTGCAATTGCTTTTCCGAGAGGAATTGGCACCGCGTTGCCGATCTGAGTGGCGATCTCGGTCTTGCTGCCGCACCAACGGAAGGTGAGCGGAAAGCCCTGGATGCGTGCCGCCTCATAGTGTGTGATGGGGCGACCCTTGTCCGGATGTAGATAGCGCCCCTTCTCGGGCTTGAAGAACTCTGTCCGGATGGTGACTGACGGCTCACCGTAGCGGAGCCGACCCATTACGTCCCCGGTGCCCGTGTTGTGCTTGTCCCAACTTGCTGTCGAAAGGGGTTCGACGGGAGTTCTTACGCCAGGCGGGTTCGGTGAAGTGAAGATGTGGATCTCGTCGAACTCATCAACTGTATACCACTTGTTGCGAAGGTCTTTCCTGTTCCCGCCGGGCGGGATGGCCTTGTAGCGCGCGCGGGACAGGGCCTCGGGGTTTCGGCCGAAGTGCAGGTCGCGGGTGGTGAAGATTCCAGGCTGCATCGAGTTCAACTCGGGGATGAATTTTTTACCGTCTGGAAGCTCCGTTCCCCCGGGCTCTCGCTCGGCCGTTTCGGCGAAAACGCTGTCCACTGCCTCCCAATAGGAGACCTTCGCGTTCAGTCCGTCGAGCGGTTCGGAAGTGCCGGCATTGATCCCTCTCGGGCGCCGCACATGCGTTTTCACGGGGTACGACAGCTTTCGACCGTTTTCGATGTCACGCCTGACGCCGATGACGATGGCTCTGCGGCGCGCTTGCGCCGCACCATAGTCGGCGGCGTTGAGCAGGTAGCTCTTGACTCTCTCCGGGGCGATGTCGGAGGGCTCGCAACCGGACGGATCCACCAAGCGGTACTCGGAGAGCTTGCCGCCTTCCTTGACCTCGTCGAGCAGATCGTAGAACTCGTCCGACTTGAGGAAGCGATCGACGTTCTCGATCACGAACACCTTGGGGCGGATCGCAGCGACGATCCTGACGTACTCCTCCCACAGGCGATTGCGCTCACTGCCCTTTTTGTTGCGGTTCAATGCCGAGAATCCCTGGCACGGCGGACCGCCGATGACGACGTCCGCGTGCAGATCTTCCGCAGTCGGTATCCAGGCTTCGATGTCACCCACGTGGATACGAGTAGCAGGCACCCGCCGGTCGGGTCGGAGGGTCCCGAAGTTCACCGAGTACGTGGCTGCTGCGGCCACATTGTGCTCGACCGCCGCGATGCTGTGGAAGACGGGACCGGTTTCGTTCCTGCCGACGGGGCGAAACTCATGAAACCCCTGGGTGAAGCCGCCGCAGCCGCTGAACAGGTCGACAACGGTGATCGGATCAAGAGCAGGGCGGGGCGTAACCATGGATGGGATCTTAGCCTCGCAGAGCCGCAGCGATGGCGAGACCGGCTGCGGTGGCAAGCGGAGGGGGCATCGCATGCCCGACCTGACGGTACCTGGACGTCTTGCCGCCGAAGAGTTTCCACTCATGGGGGAACGACTGGATCATCGCAGCCTGTTCGACTGTGAGCTTGGGCTCACCATCGACGGGGAAGTCCGATCCAGGCGGCTCGTCACCGAGGCTGTTGCCGTTCACCCCGAGTGCGGCCCAGGCCTTCTTGCTGCCGGTGGGGCCCAGGTCGGCGCCGCCTCGACGATCGGAGCCACCGACAAGGGCGGGGGCAATGCGATCGGCGATCTGAATCCAGCGTCTCGCCCCCGGCCATCCGTTGACGGCCATGGACGGGCCGAGGACTTGACCTACCGTGGGCGCCGGCTTCCCAGTTGGCTCGGGCCAGTGAAAACGATCGAAGTAGGGGTCCTTCAATGCGACCAGGAATCCGCTCCTGCGGTTCTGAGGGACGCCGAAGTCGGCGGCGTTGAGCACCTTCCAGCGCGTTCGGTACCCGGCTTGGCTCAGTTCCTCCTCGATCCACTCGCGATCGGCAGCGAATTCGAGGCTCTCGATGAGGTCGGGAACATTCTCGAAGAGAACTGCCTTCGGTTGGATGTCACAGACCAAGGAGATTGCCGCGCGCAACACTCGGCGTTCTTCGCCGTCCCCTGCTCGGCCCACTGTTGCCGATGATTTTACGCGTGGCAATCCACCACTGATGAGATCGACCACCCTGACGTCGGGACGCATGCTCGGGTGAAATTGGAGTACGTCCATGCAGACGACGTCCCATTCAGGGCGGTTGAGGTCGATGGTGAAGCAGGCGTCGGCCTTGCTGTCTATGAGCACGACTGGATCGAAGCCGGCCCGTTCGAGGCCCAGCGCCTGGGCGCCTGTACCGGCGCAGATCTCCAGGGAGCTGAACCGTCGGACCTCGGGTCGGGCCTTGGGCCTGGCCTGGGCCGGGATCAGCGGAACCGAGGTCTCCTTCACGGCCTCGCTTGCCACTCCGTGTTGCTGTGAGTCCATGCCGGCAGCTTCTGCGGCCGTGCGGCGGGCAGGGCGCTGGGCATCGATCGATTCTTGAGCGACCGCACGAAGTTCGTCGGCCAGCGCGGACTCCTCGATACCGTCGAAAAGTACGAACGGAGCGAGTCGGAGCAATCGTTTGAGGAAATCACGAAGCGTTTCGCGCTCGTTCAGCCCCGTCAGATCCAGGTCCTTCCAGACATGCAGGATGGCTCGGACAAGATGAGGACTTCCACCGAGCGCGGCGCGGCGGGCGTAGATCTGGTCGAACGCGGCCTCGCCCAGGATCTCAAGTGCTGCATACGGATACGCTTGGTCGGACGAGCGTACGAGCTGGGCACGCCACCACAGTCGGCCGAAGACGTGTCGGGTGAGGTCGGTTCCCAGTACGCGATCCTTGGGCGGCTGGGGATAGCGCCAGAAGGCGACGTCCGGGAGGAGGATCAAGGCCAAGAAGGCCCAGACATCGCGGGACGCTGCCTCTGCGGGAACCATGCCCATCTCGGCGTGCAGGAGAGCAGCCAACTGCAGATCGAACTCGGCGTTGCGTGATCGGTCGGATTCGTCGGGGAACCCGGCCTGCTTCGCCAGGTCGAGTACCCCCGCCCTCAGCTCCTGAAGTCGAGTCGGAGAGATGCGGTCTCCGCCCGTTGCGACGTAGACAGCCGAGTCGTGTGCGACGGCCACACGCTGGGACAGCTCCCCGACAGGGAGGCCCCTGAACTCGTCGAACAGCGGCTTCGCCTGTTCGGTCAGGAGCCGAGGATACAGAAAGCCCATCACGTCACCTCGAAGAGTCTTACGGCGGCCTGCAGGTCCGAGGCGAACAAGGCGGGCGACTGCCGTTGGCGCAGTCGAACGTCAGCGATCGACTGTCCTGGGAAGAGTTGGTCGAACAGGCTCAGCAAGGTCGCACCCAGCGAACCGTCGGGAAAGTCGGCTTCCTCTGTGAATTCATCGTGTCTAACAGCGTGTTCGACCAAGACGCGGGCGGCGTCCGCATAGACAGCCGAGAGCACCACGCGGTCGATGGGGCGAGGTCTGGCCGCATTCTGAAAAGCCGTCGCTGTGACGGTGTTCCGCTCGTTGACCAGAAGGAGCAGCGAACCCATCGTGGCATGCTCCATGCCACCACTGATCTGCAGGTGCCATGCTGCGTCGTCCGGGAACGATGTCCGGGAGAAGTCGATGACCGCCATCGGGAATTGCGGGGCGTCGCCTTGGAGGCGCAATTCCGCTCGGTCGCTCCAGAGCACGGAGCCTGCTCGCCGCGGTGCTGAAGCACGGGCGTCGTTTCTGCGCACGGCCAATACGAGAGCTGTGTCGAGAAGCAGCAGGCCGCCCAGATCGGCACCGGACAGCAGCACATCGAACTCTGCGGTGACAGTACCCGTTTCAGTCAGGCGCACGTGTTGGGCCGGCCCACTCAGGTTCGAGCCGGTGGAGGTCCATACTGCGGAGATCAGCAGGGCCGCATCTGCTGGAAGCCCCGACTGGCTGCGTGCCCGGTCCACATCTACGCGGACGGTTCTGCGCATGCGCAGATTCATTTGATAGTCCCAGTCCGGCAATGCCTCGGGCAGGGCCACTTCGCCGTCCTCGACCACGAGTCGCCACGGGTCGGGGACGACAACGTCGTCCGGGGGAACACGATAGGGAAGGACGTGTCGAGTCACTGGTTGTTCACCGCCTCGACCTTGATGCCGATCTCAGTCACAGTGTCCGGCGCCGGTCGCACCACAGCGCGCCAGATCGACTCGCCGCCTTCCAGGACCTGGGCATCCTCGTTGTAGGCGTGGCCCGTGTCGTCCTCCCACGCCACCAGCTCGGGCATGCTGGCTCCGATGGGTGGATCCGTTTCGCGTCCACCAGCCCCGGGGAGGGTGACCGCAAGGTCGATGCGCACGCGTTGGGGGCCCGGAACGGGGAGTCGGAACTCCTGGACAAGTACGGAGTTGTCTCCGCGATCGTCGTAATAGGGATCGCCGATGTACTGCACCCGCGGACGACGTGGAACGGTGGTGCCACCGACGGGTACTGACGTACTGACAGGCGACTGCTCGTAGTTCGAGTCGGGCTCCTTCGGTGTGGTCACCCGGCGGTGTGATGCCCGTCCTCCAGTGTCGTCGGGGCGTGACTGCCCCCGCGTCGCCGTGCCGCCGGATCTGGAGTACGCGGTGGCTCCGCCGATGCCCCAGGCGCCGCCCACAAGACCGGAGAACATGGCACTGGCCGCGCCGAGTGCAATGTTGCTCGCACCAGGACGCGTCACGCCGTTCAGGGACAACAGATCGTTCAGGGCTTCGTTGATGCGCCGATAAGTTGTTTGCACGAAAGTGCTTTCGGGCCTGTCGAGGGAGTGCGCGTTCCAGGCATCGTGTGTAGGCGGTTCGGCCTTGGCGTAGACGTCGTCCATTTCTTCATCGGCTCTGAAAACGCCGGCATAGCCCTGATTCACGCTCGGAGGTTTCGGCCCCGCGTGGTAGGTGACGACCAATTCAGCGGGACGCATCAGGCAGACATGGTGGACAAGATCCTCTATGTTCAGTATGCGAGATGCCCGTGAGGGGTCGAACGGCGGCATGATGCGCTTCACCAGCCCCAACCTCCCCAAGAAGCGTCGTGGCTTGAGGCACTCGAGGCGGCTGCCGTTGGGGCCTTCCATCTGCTCATACGCCGCCACGAACATGTTGAGCGGGCGGATGACGCGTGGATCGGGCACCGCATGTTGGACACCGTCACATGTGACGGAGAAGTGCATGGCGGGCGGCCTGCCGGAGGTCGAGATCATCTTGGGCCACAGATGCCAGGCGATCGTGTGGCCCAGGTAGTCGGCTGCTTGCGGTGCCTCGAGATCGTCAAGGTTGGGATCGACTACGACGACGGTCGTACCGGTCTCCTGCGATCCGAAAGGCTTCAGGCCGAGGCGCTGGGCGACGGTCTCGGCCTTCGGACCGACAAGGGGCTCGACGACGCTTCCCGAGGTGTCCCCCCACCAGTGCCTGCCCGTGTACCGGCGTTGTCCTTGGTCCTCGCGAGCCACATAGCTCTTCCACAACGTGCAGCCGATGAGACGGGTCTCGTATGTTCCCTGCGCAGTGCGGCATCGCGAGTGGACAAGCACTGTGCCCGGCTTGGACAGCAGGTAGAAGATGCCCTTGCCGAAGCCATAGGTGCCGCCACCCAGGGCAGTGTCGCGAGGCTCACCGATATTGCGGATGAAGGAGACGAAGTCGCGGTCAGGGCCGATTGCATCGTCCGCACGAGTTGGTCCTCCGAGACCACGGGTGCCGCGGTCGGATACGGCAAGTACTCGAATCGGGCCACGCCTGAGCGTGTCCCTGAGCGGGAAATCATCCGTGCCGGGGGCGCCGGCGAGCAACAGTTCCCTCCAGGCGCCGGTGTGGGCGGGACCGACGGTCCACATGTCAATGCGGTAGTCGACCGGGACTTCTGCCGGAGCAAGGCGGGCATCCCAACTGTTCTGAGCCGACTCGCGCACCAAGATCGTGAGTAGGTCCAGTTCCGGCCGCCCCAATTGGTTGCGGATACCCTCCGCCGCGCTCGCGCCTTCCGGCGGGTAGGGCTGGGAGAACCACTGGGGCTCTGTCATGCGGAGTCCCGGATCAGAAGGTCGAGCATTTGGACTACCTCGTCGTCGGTCATGACAGTCGGGTGATCTATGGGCAGATCGATCGTGTACTCAACGTCCAGGACGGATATTGGTACACCTGCCTCGAGTAGGTTTCGTGTCGTGAGCCGGGGAAATCCGGGAGCAACGCGGTACCACGCCTCCTGCCGGACCGCGAAGCGACAGTCTTGGTATTTTCCCGTATCGGCAGAGCGATAGCCGACTGCGGCGAGTAGTTCGAGTAGGGTGCTCTCGTCGTCGCAGGAATCAAGTACCTGGTTCAGCAACTCCAAGAAGCCAATACCCGATCCGTCGGCGTCAGGCGCCTGGAGGCGGAACCAGACCAGGTACAGAGCCCCGTCCTCGGGAGCGTCGAGCTGGTCGAGCCCATGAATCCGAGCCCTGCGCCCCCTGACCGCGGTGGTGGTCTTTACTTCGACGGCGGACTTCATCGCCACGAAGTCATGAGGGTGTCCTCCGGGTCCTCGCCATAGGCGATGAGCGCTGGGGTCGCGTTCGAGGAGTCGCCTGAGAACAAGCAGCTCGCCGAACAGACCCGCGACCTGTTCGGGCCCGAGTGGCGCTCCTTCCGACTGAAAGAGCGCCTTCCACCGGTCAAGGACTCCGTACAGCGCCTTGACCGGGTTCGCGGGAAGGGCCGCGACCGCATCCAAAACATCGACGCACAGGTCGGTGAAAAGGTCGTTGAGATCTGTACGCAAGCATGCGAGATCTGCGTACATCTGGTAGGTCTCGTCATCTTCCAGTGGGCGCTTGCGCAGTCGAAGTACGGGGCCGTCGAGGCTCGTACGTATCTTCAGATGCGTGTGTATGGGCAGCAGGATGTGCCGGAAGCCCTCGTGATCGACTCCTGCTGTCAGAGGCCCTTGTGGGGTGCTCACCGGGAGTTGGGACACACGCAAGCGGCGTTCACCGATTGTTTTCTCGGCTTCGAGTGCAGCCCAATGTTCTTCGACGACCTGTCGGTGAATGTCGTCGTTCACCCGTCCTCACCATCGTCGAGCAGGGTGTAGTCCTCGTCCTCCATGCTTAGGCCGGAGAGGTCGGCGGAGATGTACTTCTCGACGGTACTGTCTCCATGCCTCGGCTCAGGAAAGACCAGACCAACGCCTACTACGTGCTCTTCCGCGTTCAAAGGGGCACGCAGCTTCTTGGTCGGGCTGGGTGCGGAGATTTTGTCGATCGGATACAAGACCAGCAGGCCGGTATCCGGGAGAAGCTCGCGACGCCGATCCATGATGCCCTTTTCGGTCAGCTTTGAAGTGTCGCCGTCCATGTCGACAGCGGCATCACGGCGGCTCATCAAAGTTTTGATGTCGGCAAAATGTGGGTCTGAGGTGCCGCCGACAAGGCGAGCTCGCGTATTGAGGCCGACGCTTACATTCGAGGCAAAAGTGAACGGATCGCCGGTGGGGTTTCCCACGATGGCCACGTTCCATTGGCGAAGAGAATCTGCCGTTTTGATGCGCTTCCGGATGTAGTCGATGATGAGATCGGCATCGTTTTCTGGCGACTTGTCGTGGAAACTGTAGGCGGCCAAGAAGGACGTCACGACGTCGTGGGGAACGTTGCGGAAGATATAGCGCCCTTCCTTCGGTCGCTCCTCGATTCGGGCCGCATATTTCACGGAAGAGGTGACCAGGCTGGTGGCTGCCGAAATATTTTGCCGAAGCCAGTTCGCCTCAGTGCGGAAGTAATGTGTTTGGACTCGTTTTCCGCCGTACGAAGATGCGGCGGTGACGGCATCCCGCATCTTGGCAGCCGCTGTGACGCGCAGTGCCGGGTGTGTGCGCAGACGGACGGCGAAGGTCAGAGGCGTCTCCGCCTCGGTCATGTAGATGTCGATGTCTCGACGCATCTCCGTCTCGACCGTGGCGAGGTGTCGGAACCACTCGGCCAGTTCGTCGGTCATCCAGATTCGGGGTAGGTCCGCATAGCCGTTTCTGAAACCGAACCAGCGCCCCATCTGCAAGAGCGTGTCGTAAGCGGAGACGGATCGGACGAAGTAGCTGACCGACAAGCCCTCGAGGGTGAGCCCTCGGGAGAGGGTGTTGCCGCCGACCGCGATTGCAACAACTGGGCCGTTCTCGTAGTCGAGACGGTCCTCGCTGCTGGAGTTGTCCATGATGACGCGGCAGCTCTGCAGGACACCAGGTAGTTCGGGTGCCAAGTCATCGAAGGTGACCTTGCTTTCGCCGAACTCTTCGGCTGGAACGCGGGCTGTTTCCTCGTCCCAGAGGTCGCGCAGGCGCATGAGGAAGGCCGAGTCGGTCAAGGACCTCGTGGCACGCTCCAGCATGTGCAGCAACGGTCGCTTGAAGCTGTTGTGCACAGCTGTGTTGACGCTGGTGTGTATCAGCATCGTGCTGTGCGGATTGCCCCTCCGGCGGACACGACGGGCAGCGGTGGCCAGCCAGAAGTACTGGACGGCGCGGCTGAGAGTATCGGTGATCTGGGGCTCGAAACCCTCGATGTCGGCCTTGGTCTTCGGGCGAACGCAGGCTACGTCATCCTCGGGGACCGTACGGATCATGTCGTATCCGTCGTCCACTTGCTCGGGGTCCTCGCCGTCCAGCGCGTACCGGCCGAACAGGACTTCGGTGCCGAAGTGCCCCTCGGGCTTCGGAAGATTCACCACGAAGTCACGGGGATAGAGATCCTCCGCGCTCGGATCGATGAGCAGGTTGGCGAAAGGAGAGGCGGTGTAACCAACGTAGGCGGACCGAGGCAGGCTCTGCATGATGCTGAGAATCAACGGGTTGATGGACTTCGTCGCGACCGTTGCCTGGTCGGCCTCGTCGTCGATGATCAGCGCGGGGCAGTCGTGCAGGTAGTCCGCTGCCTTCTCCAGCCAGCGAGCCAGCTTCCGCAAGACCGTCGCGTTCTTCTTGACCACGCAAAGCACGTGTGTCTTGTTGCTCTTGCCGAAGTAGGCGGCTGGGTTCTCATGAGGTGTGAAGTCTTTGTCCAGACCGGTCAGTTGTGACCACAGGGAAGGGTTGGGTTCGACAAGTTGCTGGACCAGGCGGGCCTGGGTCTGACGCCTGAGCCCGTTGTGGATGCCGGCCAGGACGATGAAGAGCTTGTATCCGCGGTCGGCAGCCTTGGCCATGACGGACGTGAAGTTGGTGGTCTTGCCCGACTGCACGTACCCCACGACGAGACCGCGCGTGGAGAATGACTTCTCCTTGGGGTGGTTCAGAAGGGAGACCACGCGTGTTGAGGAGTCGTCCAGATGCCGGATCGCGGGGCTGTCGGGCCAGCCGTCGGCTCGGAGCAAGTTGACGATCGCCGGCCAGCACTTGTCCTTGTCCTGCGGCCCCGTGTACCAAGTGTCGCGGTTGCCGAGGACGACCGCGTGAGGCTCTTCCAACTCCTTGACACGTATCATGTGCTGCTCGTGTCGTTCCCGGATCTCGTGGACGATCTCGGGGCTGACGCCCAACATCTCCAAGCGCTTGACCGCTTCGGACGGGGGGAAGGCGTCCAGGAGCGCCTTGAACGTTTCGTACATACCGTCGAACTCGTCGGTCATAGGACCCGACCGCCCCCGCTCCCACTCAACAAGTGTCTGGACTGGCACGCCACTGTTCCGCCGGATCACATCCGTAATTGGAGTCCCCGGCAGTGAGGTGACCCAGGGCCACCTTTACAAGGCCTACACATTATCCAGACAAGTGGTTGTCACTACCAAGGACTGTGTCAGGGTTGTTGCCTGTCCGTTGACTTCGCGCGTCCTTCGGGGTTCGACCGTCCGGTTGCCACCGAGGAGGCGATGCGACGGGCTACGTCCTCGGCGGACTCGTGCTCCCAAAAGCGAAGCACCGTCCAACCCGCTGCGGTCAGGTGTTCCGTTGTCTGTACGTCGCGGGTCATGTTCTTGTCGAGCTTGGCGCGCCACCACTCGGCGTTCGCCTTCGGCTGCGTGGCGTGTTCGGGGCAGCCGTGCCAGAAGCAACCGTCGAGGAAGATGGCGACCTTGGCGCGAGAGAAGGCGATGTCGATCGTCCTTCGGGGCATCCCCGGGACCGGCACGTTCACGCGGTAGCGCAGGCCCGAGGCGTGCAGGAGGCGGCGAACCGCGATCTCCGGAGTCGTGTCACGGGAGCCCTGCCGGCTCATGCGGGCGGAGACTGCGGCGGAGGAAGGGATGGCACCGGACACGCTGCCATTTTGCCGGCGTGCCCAGTGTCGAGGGCAAGTCCTGGTGGGTTCGTCCGGTGGGCCGGTGGCAGGGACCGGCGGTTCACAGCAGGGAGAAAACTCCCAAACCAATCCCAAACATCACGGAAAGCGCACACCACGCCAAGTTCGCAGTAGGCGAGTACGCCTTGGCCGTGCGGACCACCACCGCGCGCCGCGGGTCCTCCGGGTCGTAGCGGAGGATGACCGGGGTGCCGCGGTACAGGGCGTTGGGGGAGTCGGGGTTCAGGGGAACCTGGCGGTAGGTCTGGGTGGGTGGGGCTGTGGGGTTGCCCGGGGGTGGGGCCTGGTAGCGGATCTGGGGCGGGTGGTAGGACGTGCCGACGCGGCGGGGGGAGTTGGCCACCTCGCCCCGCGTCTGGACGCCCCGCACGCCGAGCCGGCCCAGGGACCGGTGGGCGCGCAGGGCGGCGTGTGTGCCGTGGGCGCCGATGAACGTCCAGAAGGCGGCGAAGAGGAGGGAGACGGTGGGCCAGGGTTGGGGCATGGCCGGCCGCCCCCTCCCCTCGTTCCGTTGGGTTCAGTCCGTTAGACGGCTGCCACGAGGTCCGGCGTTCCGTGGCAGTCCCCGTACGCTCGCCCCGAGCCGCACCAGCAGTGTGCTGTGCGCTGCGGCGGCCAGGCCACGGCGCGGCCGCGGGCGGCGAGGGTCGTGGCGTACTGGGGCAGGAGGGTCGCGTCGGACGGGCTCGAGCCCTCCGAGGCGGCGAAGGCCTCGTACGACGGGACCGTGCCGGTGACGATGCCCAGGTTGGGCGTGCCCGAGGACGCCAGTTCGCGCAGGGAGGCCTCTATGGTCGCCAGGTGGGCGTCGTGGGAGGGGTACTCCGCCGCCAGGCCGGCGTAGGCCGCCAGCAGTTCCGTCAGTTCGGGGGCCGGCCAGTGCAGGACGGCCACCGGGAACGGGCGGGAGAGGGCCTCCCGGTAGGCGCCCAGTTCGGCGTTGAGGCGGGAGATCTCGGCGGCCAGTTCCGCCGGGTTGTCCGAGCCCAGGGACCAGACCCGCTTCGGGTCGTGGAGTTCGTCCAGGGAGACCGGGGAGGCGTGGAGGCTGTCCGCGAGGGCGTCCCAGTCGTCGTGGGGCAGGCCCAGCATGCGGCGGACGCGGTGGCGGCCGTAGAGGAGGGGGTGCGTGCCGTACGGGGGTTCCGTGCCGTCCGGCAGGAGGAGGGTCGCCGCCTGTGTGAAGGTCTGTTCCGCCGCCTCCAGCTCGTCGTGCGACTCCAGGGACTCGGCGACGATCACCCAGGGGGCGGGGTCGCGGGGCGCCGACGCGCGGATGCCGTCGATGATCGCCCTGGCCTCCGCCTCGTGGTCGTACTCCCACAGGTTCGAGGCCTTCAGGGCGCGGACGAGGTGGGGGTTCTCCAGGGCGTCGGAGGAGGACAGCAGACGGTCGTAGAGCGTCGTCGCGGCGGGGCGGTCGCCGGACAGTTCCAGATGGGCCGCGGCGCGCAGGAGCAGGGCCTCGGCATCCTCGGGGTACAGGCCGGCGGTCCGCTCCAGGCGTGCCGCTTCGGCGGTGTGGTCGACGTTCTCGGCAGGCGTGTCGGGGCGCATGGGTGACACCGTACTGCCGACCGGTGACACAGGTGGAGTACGCGGTTTCCCGGCGGGCGCGGCCCTCCTCACATTCCGGTCATGCCGCCACCTGTGAGGGCCGGGGCCAGCGCCGGAACCCAGAAGACGGCGACGGCCAGCGCCAGCGAGGCGACGCCCACGGCGCGGGCCACCAGGTGGCCGGCGGGGGCCAGTTTCTCGATGGAGATCACGGCGGCCAGGACCACCATGGCCCACAGGTTCATCACACCGAAGGCCGCCAGCACCACCATCAGCGACCAGCAGCACCCCAGGCAGAAGGCTCCGTGGTGGAGTCCGGCCCGCAGGTCGCGCGAGGGTGCCGGGTACGAGGCGTAGCGCAGCATCATCCCGATCGGTGAGCGGCACCTCGCCAAGCAGCGGTCCTTGAGAGGCGTGAGCTGGTAGACACCGTTCACCACGAAGACCGCTGCGGCCACAACGGTCCCCGCCGTGGCGGGGAGGCTCGTCACCCGGCCCAGGGCGGCGGCCAGACC
Source organism: Streptomyces sp. NPDC047869 (assembly GCF_040704065.1). Lineage (NCBI taxonomy): Bacteria > Bacillati > Actinomycetota > Actinomycetes > Kitasatosporales > Streptomycetaceae > Streptomyces > Streptomyces sp. NPDC047869. The sequence goes on along the minus strand of NZ_JBEYRK010000003.1, from coordinate 303,883 downwards.
GTAGGCCGGCAGCCCGGCCGCGGCCCAGACAAGCAGGTAGGCGACGGTGAAGACGACCATGCGCGGCGCCCGGTGAACGGTGATGGTGCGCGCGTACAGCCCGGCGACGGGTGCCGTGGCGGGCAGCATCATGGCCGCCATCATCAGCGTCCACACGGCGAGAAAGCCGGGCAGGCCCACACCCATGGTTCCGGGCATCGCCTGCGTGCCGCCCCAGCGTGTCACCATCCAGACCCAGGCGGCGGCCGCCGCGACCAGCAGCAGTCCCGCGGGCCCCGCGCTGCGGCGGACGGTGACCGGCCGACCGGTCACGCGGACCACGTGAAGGGCGCCGAGTGGCCGTTGCCGCCGGAGAAGTCCCAGGACCGGCCGTAGACGCCGTTGCCCGTCGCGCGGCTGGACCGGGCAATGGTCAGCGTGCTGTTCACCGGGTGGAACATGCCGGTGAGGCCCATCACGGGGCCGTCCTCGCCGAACTGCGGTGCGACCTGGTCCTCGATCTCGATGTCGATGGCGTCGCCCACCCGCGCGGCATGGCGGCGGCCGTCGTCGCGGTAGTCGATGGGGACGCGCTCCACTCCGAGGACCTCGCCGATGAGTGGGGTGAGCGCCGCCATCGGCCCGCCGGCCTGACCGGAGAAGACCTTGCCCAGCGCCTCCGCCTGGCCGTCGTCGGCCGAGGCGTCGAGATACAGCGCCACCTGCCAGCCGCCGTCGGCCATGACCCGGGGCGCGTCGATGAACACGGCGGCGTTGCGGCCGGCGACGTCCACCCCGTCCACGTTCCCGCTGTCCACGTGGAACGCGAAGGTCACCTGGCAGCGCTCGTGGTCGGCCGGTGCGGTGAGGCCCGAGGTGGTGCAGGGGCACACCACGTCGCAGTTGCAGCTCTCCAGATACGTGCCGTTCAGATTCCAGGGCATGGCTTTCGCCTCCCTCGTCACGTCCCCCCGGTTCCGTGTCCCCCGGTGAAATGCGTCGGGGGGCCTGGGCCCTTTCGGTCCCCGTGCCGCTCTTCTCCCAGGCTATTCCCGAGGCCGCCCGCCCCGCAGGTCCGCTGCCGCCCCCCGAGGCCCGTTCCGCCCAGTTCCGCGAGTGCGGAACCAATGTGGGCGGTGCGGGCGTTGTGACGATGAGGGGGCCGGGAAACGGTCCGGCAGGGGAGACAGGGGGTGCCGTGATCAGCCGCAGCCGCAGCCGCAGCCTCGTCGCGCGTCCGCCCGCTCGCGTCGCCCTCCTGCTGGTCCTGGTGCATCTGTTCCTGCTCCAGGCCGCGCTCCTCGACACCGGCAGCCTGTCCGCCGCCGTCGCCCTCGCCGCGACGGCCGCCGCCGGGTCCGCGCTCACCGCCTGCGCGATGCTCGCCGGCCGCTGCGCGCCCGCCGTCCCGCGCCACCGGGTCCGTACCGCGATACGCGACCGGGCCCGACGTACGGCCTTCCTGCCCCAGCGCGACCCCGACGCCCCCGGGCGCCGCCGGCCCCGGGCCCCCGGAAACGCCCTCGCGACGATCCGCGTGTAGGGCACCCTCTTCACCTTCACCGACGAGACCGCCGGTCCCCACCGGTGCCCTCGCGCGGGTCGTCATGCCGCCCTGCCCACTCCGGTCACACCGGCACCGACGCATCCCGTCCCGAAGGGTCCACCCATGTCCGTCTTCGCCCGCCTCGTCGAGCAGCTCGCCGACCTGCTCCAGCCGCTCTTCCACGCCTCCGCCGCGGCCGCCGCGATCGTCCTGTTCACCGCTCTGGTACGACTGCTCGTGCATCCCCTGTCCCGGGCCACCGCCCGTGGCCAGCGTGCCCGCGCCGAACTCCAGCCGCGGATCGCCGAGCTGCGCGAGAAGCACGCCAAGGACCCGCAGAGGCTGCAGAAGGCGGTACTGGAGCTGCACGCCGAGGAGAAGATCTCGCCGCTCTCCGGCTGCCTGCCCAGCCTGCTCCAGCTGCCCGCCTTCTTCCTCCTCTACCACCTGTTCTCGAACACCTCGATCGGCGGCGAGAGCAACGAGCTGCTCACGCACTCGCTGCTCGCCGCGCCGCTCGGCGGCCGCTGGACCGACGCCCTCGCCGGCGGCGGGGTGTTCGGGCCGGCCGGACTCATCTATCTCGCTCTCTTCGTCCTCGTGGCGGCCGTCGCCGTCTTCAACTACCGGCGCACCAAGCAGATGGCGGCGAAGAACCCGGTCACGGTGGCCGCCGGGGACGGCGGGCAGGTGCCGGGACTCGCGGCGGTCGGCAAGGTGATGCCGTTCATGTCCTTCTTCACGCTCGTCACCGTGGCGGTCGTACCGCTCGCGGCCGCGCTGTACGTCGTCACCAGCGCGACCTGGAGCGCGCTGGAACGGGCCGCGCTGTACCGGTGAGCGGGGCCCGGCGCGGGCCGGGGCTACGGTCCAGTACCTGAACAGGGTCTTGTGGACTGGACAGCGGACTTGGAGGATCGACCAGCCCTGCGATGGCTGCACCCATCCGCCGGGCGCCCGCGATCGAGGGAGATGGTGACCATGAAGCTGCTGCGAGTCGGTACGGCCGGAGCGGAGCGCCCGGCGCTGCTCGACGCCCAAGGGACCCTGCGCGACCTGTCGGGAATCGTGGACGACATCGACGGCGCGCTGCTCGCCGACGACGGCGCGCTCGGCCGTGTCCGGGCGGCGGCCGATGCCGGTGAGCTGCCCGCGCTGGACGCGGCGGGGCTGCGGATCGGGCCTCCCCTCGGCCGGATCGGCAAGATCGTGTGCATCGGACTCAACTACCACGACCACGCCCGGGAGACCGGCGCGGAGCCGCCCACCGAGCCCGTGATCTTCTTCAAGGCCCCGGACACGGTCGTCGGGCCGGACGACACCGTGCTGGTGCCGCGCGGGTCCGGCAAGACCGACTGGGAGGTGGAGCTGGCCGTCGTCGTCGGGCGCACGGCCCGCTATCTGGAGTCGGCCGAGGAGGGGCTCGCGCATGTCGCCGGGTACGCGGTGGCGCACGACGTGTCCGAGCGGGAGTTCCAGATCGAGCGGGGCGGCACCTGGGACAAGGGGAAGAACTGCGAGACGTTCAACCCGCTGGGCCCCTGGCTGGTGACGGCGGACGAGGTCCCGGATCCGCAGGCGCTCCGGCTGAGGCTGTGGGTCAACGGGGAGCTGAAGCAGGACGGGACCACGGCCGAGCAGATCTTCCCGGTGGGGGAAGTGGTGCGCTACGTCAGCCAGTTCATGACGCTGTACCCCGGTGACGTCATCAACACCGGTACCCCGGCCGGGGTCGCCCTGGGGCAGCCCGACCCGAAGCCGTTTCTGCGGGCCGGGGACGTGGTGGAGCTGGAGGTCGAGGGGCTGGGGCGGCAGCGGCAGGAACTGAAGGACGCGTAGGCGCTCCGCTGGGGGGTGGGGGACTGCGGTTGGTTTGCGGCTGCGGGTGGGTCCGTGGCTGGTCGCGCAGTTCCCCGCGCCCCTTACGGAGCCACTCAGGTTGTGGGTCGGGTGCGGGTGGGTTGTGGTTGGTCGCGCAGTTCCCCGCGCCCCTTTCGGGGCGCGCCGCTGTGGTTATCGCAGGAGGTCGGACAGGCGGCGCCAGGCCTCGCGGGGGAGGGTGTTTCGGTCGCCGGTGTCGACGATCTGGAGGGCTACGTGGTCGGCGCCTGCCTCGTGGAAGGCGGTGATCTGGCTGCGGATGCGGTCTTCGGGGCCCCAGGCGTAGAGGGCGTCGATCAGGCGGTCGCTGCCGCCCGCGGTCAGATCGGCCTCGGTGAAGCCCAGGCGCTGGAAGTTGTTGGTGTAGTTGGGCAGCGCCAGGTACATCGCCAGATGCTCTCGGGCCAGGGTGCGGGCCTTGGCCGGGTCCGTCTCCAGGACGACCTTGAACTCCGGTGCCAGTAGCGGCACTTCGCCCAGGATCTCGCGGGCCCGGGCAGTGTGCTCGGGGGTGACGAGGTAGGGGATCGAGCCCGCCGCCCGGTCGCGGGAGAGCTCCAGCGTCTTCGGGCCGAGGGCCGCCAGGACCCGGCGCCCGGCCGGGACACCGGCCTTGTCCAGCGCGTCCAGGTAGGAGACGAGCGCGGAGTACGGCCGCCGGTACTGCTCCGCGAGCTTGGCGTGGCTCACGCCGAGGCCGAGCAGGAAGCGGCCGGGACGGACCGACTCCACCTCGGCGAAGGCGGCAGCGCTCTCCTCGGCCTCGTACTGCCAGATGCTCTGGATGCTCGTGCCGACGGCCAGCCGGGACGTCGCCTCCAGGAGCGGGAGGGCGTGCCGGGGTGCGCTGCTGCCGCCCAGCCAGGCCGCTCCGTACCCGAGTTGCTCCAGTTCCGCGGCGGCCTCGGCGATCTCGCCGCGCAGGGCCGGGTCCTCCGAGCGCAGGCCCACGCTCCAGACGCCGTACCTGCCGACGGTCTCCTTGGCGGTGCTCGCGTCGTTCGTCGACTCGCTCATCGGGTCACTTCCCTCCGGATGGGTGGCGTGCTGTGATCATCGTGCACGTCGGTCCCAACCGGAGGGAGCCGCGCGGTAATCCCGCCGGCGGGCTACTGGCCGAGGAACTGCTCCAGCGCCTCCACGACGAACCGGTGGTCCTGGAGCTGGGGCAGACCGGAGACCGTCACCGTGCCGATGACGCCCACGTTCTCGACGCTGACCGGGAAGGAGCCGCCGTGCGCCGCGTAGGCGTCGGCGTCCAGGCGGGAGGACTCCTCGAACGTCGTGCCCTTGGCCCGGAAGCGGGCGCCGACCAGGTACGAGGAGGCGCCGTAGCGCTCCACCACCCGGCGCTTGCGGAGGATCCAGGCGTCGTTGTCGGGCGTGGAGCCGGGCAGGGCCGCGTGGAATAGCTGCTGGCCGGCGCGGTGGATGTCGATGGCGACCGGGGCCTGGCGGTCCCGGGCCAGCTCGACCAGCAGCGAGCCGAGCGCCCACGCGTCGTCGTAGGTGAACTGCCGAAAGACCAGGCGGCGTTCCTGGGCCTCCAACTCCTCCACGCTGGGGGTGATCTCGGGGGCGAACTTCGGGGTGATCTTGGGCTGGTGCATCAGAGGGTCACCGTCACCTTGTCGCGGGCGGACCGGCGGGCCGCCTCCAGTACGTCGAGAGCGGCGGCCGCTTCGAGGGCGGGCACCGGGTTGGGGCCCGCGCCGGTCAGGGCCGCCGCCACGGCCGCGTAATAGGCGGGGTAGTCGCCGGAGAGGGTCGGTACGGGGCGGCCGCCGCCGGTCATCGGGGACTCACCGGCACCGAGCCGGCCCCACAGGGACTCGGGCTCCGTGCCCCAGTCGGCGGTGGTGCCGGGGCGCTCGTTCGCGCGCAGGGCCGCCTCCTGCGGGTCCAGGTCGTACTTGACGAAGCCGGCCTGCGAGCCCAGCACCCGGAAGCGCGGGCCGAGTTGGGCCGTGGTCGCGGAGACGTAGAGGTGGGAGCGGACGCCGTTCGCGTGGGTGAGCGCGATGAAGGTGTCGTCGTCGGTCTCCGCGCCCGGGCGGCGGATGTCCGTCTCGGCGTACACCTCGGTGACCGGGCCGAAGAGGACCAGGGCCTGGTCGACGACATGGCTGCCGAGGTCGTAGAGCAGACCGCCGATCTCCGCCGGGTCGCCGGACTCGCGCCAGCCGCCCTTCGGGCGCGGGCGCCAGCGCTCGAAGCGGGACTCGAAGCGCCAGACGTCACCCAGCTCCCCCTTCTCCAGCAGGGCCTGCAGGGTCAGGAAGTCGTTGTCCCAGCGGCGGTTCTGGAAGACCGACAGCAGCAGGCCGCGCTCCTCGGCGAGAGCGGCCAGCCCCCGCGCCTCGGCCGCCGTGCCCGCGACCGGCTTGTCCACGACCACCGGCAGGCCCGCCTCCAGGGCGGCGGTGGCCAGCGGGACGTGGGTCTTGTTCGGGGAGGCGATGACGATCAGGTCCAGCTCGCCGGCGCGGCCGAACAGCTCCTCTGGGGTGCCGGCGACACGGACGTCCGGGAACTCGGCGCGGGCCTGCTCCTGCCGCTCCGGGTTCGAGGTGACCACCGTGTCCAGGGTGAGGCCCTCGGTGGCCGCGATCAGCGGGGCGTGGAAGACGGAGCCTGCGAGGCCGTAGCCGATCAGGCCGACGCGGAGGGGGGTACCAGTCATGCCCTCTACTTTGGCAACGCTGTTGCCAAAGTGCAAGCGGCGAGGACAATGGGGGGATGGGTGGCGTGAGCAGGACGAAGAGCGGACCGGTCGGAGCGAACCTGTTCGCGGTGCGGTCCCACAACACCGCGCTGGTACTGGACCTGCTGCGCGGCGCCGGGACGGCGGGGATAAGCAGGCTGGAGCTGGCCGAGCGGACCGGGCTGACCCCGCAGGCCGTCAGCAAGATCACCGCGCGGCTGCGGGAAGCGGGATTCGCGGCGGAGGCCGGGCGCCGGGCGTCCACCGGGGGCAAGCCGCGCACCGTGCTGCGGCTGGTGCCGGAGGCGGGGCACGCGGTGGGCGTGCACCTGGACCGGGACGAGCTGCGGGCGGTGCTGGTGGATCTCGACGGGGCCGTGGTGGGCGAGCGGCGCGCCGCGCTGGACCTGGGGGGCGGGGCGCGGGCCGTGCTGGGGGTGGTCTCGGCGGAGGTGTCGGGGCTGGTGGCGGAGGTGCTGGGAGGTCACGGAGCTTCCGGGGGCCTTCCTGGGGGGCTCGCCGGTGTCGGCTCGCTGCTCGGGGTCGGCGTGGCCCTGCCCGGGCCGCTCGACCATGCGCGGGGGGTGTTGCACCGGGTCACCGGGTTCCCGGAGTGGGACGGGTTTCCGCTGCGGGACGCGCTGGTGGAGTGGCTGGGGGTGCCGGTGGTGGTGGACAAGGACACGAACGCGGCGGCTCTGGGCCTGTCGGTGGGCGTGTGCGGTGGTGCGGGCGGTGGTCGCGAGGGGAGCGAAGGCGGCGGCTCGTTCGCGTATCTGCATCTCGGTACGGGGCTGGGGGCGGGGCTGGTGATCGGCGGGAACGTGCACCGGGGCGTGCGGACCGGGGCGGGGGAGTTCGGACACCAGGTCGTTCAGCTCGACGGGCCCGCGTGCGAGTGCGGGAACCGGGGGTGTGTGGAGGTGCTCTGCCTGGGGGCCGTGGCGCGCGGTGAGGTGCGGGAGGCGGCGCGGGTGCTGGGGGTGGGGGCGGGGAACCTGGCCGGGCTGCTCGACATCGATCTGGTGCTGCTCGGGGGGCGGACCGTGGCGGCGGCGCCGGAGGTGTTCGTGGAGGGGGTCGCGGAGGTGCTGGCTGCTCGGGCTCGGCGGGAGGGGGTGGCCGGGGGGTGTGTGCCGGTGCGGGTTGTCGGTGGGGAGCGGGTTGTGGCTGAGGGGGCTGCGCAGTTGTTGCTGGCGCCGGTGTTTGGGCGGGTGGTGGGGTAAGGGGTGCCCCGCTTGGCGGTGCTTGGCAGTGCGCGGTGTTGGTGCCGACCCGGGGTGTTGCCCCTGCCCGCGCTTGTAGGTGCCCGGTGCTGGTGCGGGCCGGGACGCGTTTCGCTTGCCCGCGCTCGCAAGGTGCCTCCCCCACTCTCGGCTTCGCTCGAGCGGGGGGACCCCCATCGCCACCCGTGCCGCCCTGGGGGTCCCCCCAGGCCCTTGAGGCACTGGGGGAGGCACGCATGCCCGCAGCTAAGCGGCTCGGTGCCCGCAGCTCCGAATGCCCGCAGCCGGGTGAAAGCCGCGGGCATTCGGGCGGGGTCGCGGAGTGGCGGGCCGGGGTCGAAGGGGTTTTCCGGGATAGTCAGGTGTTTATGCGACTGTGTGCGTGCCTGTCCCTGTCCCTGGGTCTTGCCGCAGGCGCCGTGTCCGTGCCCATGCCGTCGGCCGCTGCCCAGGCGGACGCCACGTGTGCGGTGTCCGGCGACCGTGCCTTTCCGCTGGCCACCCGCATCCACGGCGGGCCCGGCGCCTACGAGGCGGGCGGTGGATTCGGCACCTGGTTCCTCGATCTCACCAACTCGACCAGCCGGACCTGCACCGACCTCCACCCGGTCGTCGTGCTCGTCGACGACAAGCGCGCCCTGAAGCCGTCCCAGCCCAAGCTGGAGTTCTACGACGGCACCCGCACCCTGCCCGTCGGCTTCGAGAGCACCGACGCCCAGGAGCTGGTCGGCGTGCTGGACGCGGAGGGATTCGACGGGTTCACCGTGCCTCCCGGCAAGACCGTCACCGTCAAGCTCAGGCTCTCCCTCACCTCCGACACCGTGCCCGACCGGATCACCGCGAACGCCGCCGTCGTCCAGCGCCGGGGCGCGGACGGCGACTGGGTCGGTGAGTCCAACGACTACCGCTTCACCGTCGACGGCGGGGGGAACGGGCGACAGCCGGACGAGGAGCGGGAACCGGAACAGGAAGGGGACGGGACGCGGACCCCCGGAGACGGTGACGCGACCACCGGTCCGGACAGTGGCGCGAGTCCGGGCGGTACGGCGAGTCCCGACGACAGTGCCAGTCCCGGGGCGGCGGCGACCCCCGTCAGCTCGACGGGCACCGGCACCGGCACCGAGCCCCGGCCGACGGCCGGCGGTGCCGATCCGGGTACCAGCGCGCTGCCCTTCACCGAGGCCGCGCAGCAGGCCGGCGAGCGGGCCCGGGAGCTCTCGCGGACCGGGATCGGGCTCGCCCACGGGCTGCTCGCGGCCGTCACCGTGCTCCTCGTCGTCGGCGGCGGAGCCTTCCTACTGGCCCGCCGGCGCCGCTGAGGGCGGTTCCGCCTCCCCCGTTCAACTGACCTGCGACCTGCCCGGGTCAAGATCCCGGCCGTCTGATTAGGCTGGGGGCGTCGGTACGCCGTGGTTCCGGCGCCCCCCTTTCTTGACCGTACGCACGTCAGGAGACGCAAACGCATGGCAGACCGCAAGCCCATCGAGTCGTGGCTCACCGACATGGACGGCGTCCTGATCCACGAGGGGGTTCCGATCCCCGGTGCCGACGCCTTCCTGAAGAAGCTGCGCGACTCGGAGCGGCCCTTCCTGGTGCTCACCAACAACTCCATCTACACCGCGCGCGACCTGCACGCCCGGCTCCGGCGGATGGGCCTCGACGTGCCGGTGGAGAACATCTGGACCTCCGCCCTGGCCACCGCCCAGTTCCTGGACGACCAGCGGCCCGGCGGCAGCGCCTACGTCATCGGCGAGGCCGGTCTGACCACCGCGCTGCACGACATCGGCTACATCCTCACCGACCACGAGCCCGACTTCGTGATACTCGGCGAGACCCGCACGTACTCCTTCGAGGCCCTGACCAAGGCCGTGCGGCTGATCAACAACGGTGCCCGGTTCATCGCCACCAACCCCGACAACGTCGGCCCCTCGACCGACGGCGACCTGCCGGCCACCGGCTCGGTCGCCGCCCTGATCACCGCCGCCACCGGCAAGAAGCCGTACTTCGTCGGCAAGCCCAACCCGCTGATGATGCGCGCCGGGCTCAACGCGATCGGCGCGCACTCGGAGACCTCCGCGATGATCGGCGACCGCATGGACACCGACGTCCTGGCGGGCCTGGAGGCCGGGATGCGCACCTTCCTGGTGCTGACCGGCGTCACCCAGCCGAAGGACGTGGACCGCTACCCCTTCCGGCCCTCGGAGGTCGTCGACTCCATCGCGGACGTGGTCGACCTCGTCTGAGGCCCCGCCCGATCACCTGTTCGGAGTAATCGCGTGCCTCCCGAGGATGCGGAGGCACCCGGTACGGGGGAGCCTCCCAGTATCTGGAGGTTCACGATGGGCTCACAACGCCTCACTCTCGGTACCGGGACTCTCTGCGCCGGACTGCTCGCCGTCACCGCCTTCACCACGGCCGCCTGCGCCGCCGTCGGCGGCCAGGGGAACTCCCTGACGGCCGACGGCGGCAAGGAAGTCTCCGTGACCCCGGTCTCCCCGGCCCCCGGCACCGATGTGTCGCTGCGAGTGCGCGGCTGCAGTGCGGCGCGGGCCGTCGCCACCTCGAAGGCCTTCGTCGCCGACGCACGGCTGACGTCGAACATGGGCATCCTGAACGGCGACACCCGCGTGCGGGCCTCGGTCGCGCCGGGCGTCTACGACGTGCGGGTCACCTGCGCCGACGTGGCGCTCAACAGCAGGATCACCGTCGGGCGCACGGGCGCGGGCCTGGCGCAGCAGCAGGGGGACGCCACTGGCGACACCGGGCAGCCCACCGGCCCGTCCGGGGCGCTCACCACGGCCGCCTCGCCCGTCGCGCCGGTCGCCGCGGGCGGTGGCGGCACCGCGCACTTCGCCACGGTGGCCACCGACGGGTCCGGCCCGGGTGCCGGGCAGACGGTGACCGGCCTGGCCCTCGCCGGGGTCGCCGCGGCCGCGGTCGGGCTGCGCAGGGGCCGCCGGAGCCCGGGCACGGACTGAGCGCGGGCAGCGGCCATGTCCGACGAGTACGGGCGCAGCTCCGCCACCGGACGCCTGGTCACCGTCCTGGCCTGGACGCTGCTGCTGTGCGGGCTGTGGCTGTGGGGGCGGGGCGTCACCGGCGTACCGCGGAGCCCGGAGGGGCCCGCCACGGGCGACGTGGCCGGGATCGGCCGCGCCGAGGCGGTCCGGTTGCCGCCCGCGGCCACGCCGCTCACGGCCGCGGTTCCGCAGCGCCTCGACATCCCCCAACTGGCCGTCACCGCACCGGTCGTGGCCCGGGGGCTGGACGCGCGGGGCGCCATCGAGCCGCCTCCGTTCGACCAGCCGGGAGTGGTCGGCTGGTACGGCTCCGGGACCAAGCCCGGCGCGGTGGGGACCGCGCTGCTGGTCGGACACGTCGACACGGAGACCCGGCCCGCCGTCTTCTACAAGATCAGCACGCTCAAGCCGGGTGAGACGGTCCGGGTGGTCCGCGCGGACGGCCGGGTCGCCCGCTTCACCATCGACGACGTACGTGTCCTGCCCCGCGACGACTTCGACGCCAGGACGGCCTACGGGCCCCGGAAGCAGGGCCGCGCCGAACTCCGGCTGATCACCTGCGGCGGCACCTTCGACCGGGCGAGCCGCAGCTACACGGCCAACGTGATCGTGTCCGCGTACCTGACCGGCACCGGCCCTTGACCGCCGGATCCCCCACCCGAGGGCTCCCCTGAACCCCCCGCCCCACAGCCCCAGAGCGACCTCGTGACCGGCCGCGGCGGTGTGCCACGATTGGCACTCGGAACGATGCGCCCAGGGGGGAATCGCATGCACGACAGCAGGGGGGCCCGCATCGCGGCACGAGCTCGGGTACGGGCGTCCGCGGCGGTGCTGGGGGCGGCACTGCTGCTCGCCGGCTGCTCGTCCGGCGGGGACGGCGCGGACGACGCGAAGGCGGACATCGGCCAGCAGCCCAAGTCCGCCGACCCGTTCTGGGTGAACCCGGACGGCAACGCGGCCCGCCAGCTCGCCGCCTACGAGAAGGCCGGCAAGAAGACCGAGGCCGAGCGGATCCGGCGGATCGCCGAGCAGCCGACCGGGGAGTGGATCGGCCCCGAGAACCCCGAGCAGGAGGCCCGCGGCTTCACCGAGGCCGCCGAGAAGGCCGACCGTACGGCCCTGCTCGTCCTCTACAACATCCCGCACCGCGACTGCGGCCAGTACTCCCAGGGCGGCGCCACCGACGGCGACGGCTACCGCGCCTGGATCGACGGCGTGGCCCGGGGCATCGGCGACCGCACCGCCACCGTCGTCCTCGAACCCGACGCCGTCCTGCACCTCGTCGACGGCTGCACCCCGGACGAGGTCCACGAGGAGCGCTACGACCTGCTCAAGGGCGCCGTCGCCAAGCTGAAGTCGCTGAAGAACACCAAGGTCTACCTGGACGCGGGCAACGCCGGCTGGGGCCACCCCGACCAGATCTTCGAGCCCCTGCGCCGGGCCGGCGTCGACCAGGCCGACGGGTTCGCCGTCAACGTCTCCAACTTCTACTCCACCGAGGACTCCATCGCCTACGGCAAGCAGCTCTCGGCGAAGGTGGGCGGCAAGCACTTCGTCGTCGACACCAGCCGCAACGGCAACGGCCCCTACACGGGCGGCGATCCGGCCCAGCGGTGGTGCAACCCGCCCGGCCGGGGGCTGGGCCGGACCCCGACGACCAGGACGGACGACCCGCTGATCGACGCCTATCTGTGGGTCAAGCGCCCGGGGGAGTCGGACGGCACCTGCAAGGGCGGCCCGAAGGCGGGCCAGTGGTGGGCCGGTTACGCCCTCGGGCTGGCCGAGGCGGGCAAGCGGTAGCGAGCGGAAGGGGCGCCCTCCCGTGCGGAGGGCGCCCCTTCGAAGCCGAGGAACGCGGCTGCGTACCTTCGGGCCCGCGGAACCCCGGTCAGGGAACCTTGACCCACTGGGCCTTGCTGGGCGTCCCCTGGTCGTCGTCCACGAACAGCATGTACCAGCCGGACTGCACCAGGTTCCGGTTCTTCGGCACCGTCACGGTGATCTTGTCGCCCGACGTGGTGAAGTCCAGCGCGACGGACCGCTGGTCCACGTCCGTCACATGGGTCGAGGCGCTCGGCCGGATCAGCCGCACCTTCTTGATGCTGGAGGTGTGCGCCGAGGTGAACGTCCCCGAGGCGCCCCGCGCGATGGTCTGCGGCCCGCCACTGAGCGACGGCCGCGAACCCCGGTACAGGTACGGCGGGGTGTAGATCTCGATCCGCTGCTCGAACTTGCCGGGCTTGGTGTTGGCCGCGTCCGCGTACAGCGAGTCGGACCCGAAGAACATCACCCGTCCGTCCGGCAGCAGGATCGACCCGGAGTGGTAGTTGCGGCCCACCAGCGGATCGGCGACCTCGGTGAAGCTGTTGCTGTCCGGGTGGTACATCCGGGCCTGCAGGATGTCGGAGTCGCCGCGCCCCCGGTAGTCCTCCGAACCGCCGGACACCAGCACGGTGTCGTCGGGCAGGATCGAGGTCTGCGGATACCGGGTGCCCTTCGCCAGTTCCGGCCCGTCCACGAACTCGGGGTTCTTCGCCTTGAGGTCGATCAGCCGGGTCTTCCTGCTGGACCGCTTCGACTCGCCGACCCCGCCACCGCCGACCACCATGAACTTCTCGTCCTGGGCCGGAGGCAGCAGCACCGTCCCGGACGTCTCCATCAGGTCGGCGTCGCCGAGCCCCGGCAGCTTGGTGAACTTGTTGGTGTCCACGTCCCAGACACCGGGCTTGCGGCCCACGTTGTCCGGTCCGTAGCCCGCGTTGGAGCCCGAGTAGAAGACCTTCCCGTTCTGCATCAGGAACAGCGCCGGGTACGTCGGGAACTGCCGGAGCTTCGAGGTGTACGACCACTTCTTGGTCTTCGGGTCGAAGACCTCGTTCTTGCCCGGCACCAGCTGGCCGATGTCGTCCAGTCCCGAGACACTGAGGACCTTGCCGTCGGACAGGGTGGTGAGCGTCGGATACCAGCGGGCCTCGTTCATCGGGTCGACCTTGATGTACCGCTCGGCGACCGGGTCGAACTCGTAGGCGTCGCGGATGCCCTGGAAGTCCTTCTTGTCGAGGGCGAGCTTCTGCGCGATGCCGTACGTGTTGCGCGCGTCGGCTCCGCTCAGGCCCTGGATCCGGTAGTTGTCCTGGGTGCCGGTCTCGTACTTGGTGCCGCTGCGCTGCGCCTCGACGTAGATGCGGCCCAGGCCCGGGTCGTTGCGCAGGAAGACACCGGTCTGCGGGTCGAACACCTTCTTCGCGCGGGGTACCAGCACCGGGTCCTTGGAGACGAAGGTCTTGCCGTTGGTCTTGCCGCTGAACCGGGTGCCCGCGGGCAGCGTGATCGGCTTGTCCGGGTTCTCGTTGTGGACGATCATCAGGCCGCCGGCCTTGGTGACGTCGCCCTTGAGCTTCTCGTACCGCCTGGTGCCGCCCGCGATCAGCAGGTTGCCGTTGGCGAGCTGGGTGTGCCCGGTGCAGAACAGGTCGGTGGGCGTGGGAATCTTCTTGATCGTGCCCTTGACCGGGTCCCAGATCCGGGTGTCGAACTGCTTCTTGTCGAAGTTGTCCTGGTTGTTGCCCGAACCCGCGACCAGCAGCACCTTGCCGGTGTGCAGCAGTGCCGCGTGGATGGTGTCCTGCCGGTACTCCGGTGGGAACTCGACGATGTCCCACTTGCCGTTGGAGGCCTTGTACTCCGGCTTGTTGATCTTGTACTGGTGGTACTGCTCGGTTCCGAAGCGGTAGAGCCACGGCCCGTTCATCCCGGCCAGCGCGACTACCACCGCCGTGCCTATCGCGAGTCGACGAGCACGGCGGCGGCCGGCCTGGTCCTTCATTCCTTACGTCCCCCAAGTCCACCAAGGGCGATCTGCATGGTCTGGTCGTTGCCCGCGGCCGGGCCCGAGTGGCCGGTCCGCTGCTGCGGGACCGGCGGCACCTGGGCCGCGTACCGCGGAGGCACCGCGTCCTGCGGCTCGGCCGCCGGGGCGGGCGCCGGCGCACCGGCGGCGTGCCGGGGCCCGTTCTTCTGCTGCCGCAGCTCATGGCGCCAGACGAAGACCGGTGCCGCGGTGATGAGCAGGGCGAACGAGGCCCAGGTGATCATCGCCGGGTGGGAGTGCCCGAGGGCGAGTCCGGCGACGATCGAGGCGCCGAAGATCGCGATGAAGTACCAGTGGTACCGAAAGGTGCCGAACCAGGTGTCCGGGCTCGCCGAGTCGCCCTTGGGCGTGACCACGAACTTGCTCTTGCGGCGCAGCACCGAGTCGATCAGCGCCTTGGCGTACAGCGGCGCGGACAGCGCCGACATCACCATGCCGGCCACACCGCCGGAGCCCTCCGGCTCGTGCGGGGAGACGTTGTGCCGGCGGTTCCAGATGTACAGGCCGATCTGGAGCGCGGAGGCGTTGCCGTAGAGCATCAGCCACACGGTCGGGTCGATGTTCACACCCGAGGCGCCCATTCCCAGGAACAGGGCGCAACTCAGCGCCGCCAAAATCCAGTTGAGGGCGGACATCGGGTAGAAGATGATCATCATCGTGTAGTTGAAGAGCTTGCCGGGCGGCAGGGTGAAGAAGCCCTTCCAGTACTGCTTGAGGATCGTCTCGTACGTACCCCGCGACCAGCGCATCTGCTGGGTGAAGAAGTCCGTCCAGGCGTTGGGGCCCTCACCGACCGCGAGCACGTCCGGGGTGTACACGGACTTCCACTTGCGGCCCGTGGCCGGGTTCGTGGCGCGGTGCATCTCGAACCCGGTGGCCATGTCCTCGGTGATCGAGTCGTACAGACCGCCGATCTGCTTGATCGCCTTGATGCGCACGGCGTTCGAGGTGCCCACGAACATCGGGGCGCCGTACCGGTTGCCGGCCCGCTGGATGAGCGCGTGGAAGAGGAACTGCTGCGACTCGGCCGCCTTGGTGACGAACGTGTCGTAGTTGCCGTAGACCTGCGGGCCGATGACGAAGCCGACATCCGGGTCACGGAAGTAACCGAGCATCCGCTCCAGGTAGTTGGGCAGCGGCACGTGGTCGGTGTCGACGGAGGCGAAGAAGTCGTAGTCGCCGCCGTGCGCCTCCAGCCAGGCGTTGTAGTTGCCGTGCTTGGTCTTGGCGCGGTGCGGGCCCTTGGCCTGGTTCCACCGGGCGACGCCCTTGCGGGAGAAGTGGCGGACGCCGAGCCTGGCGCAGACCTCCTTGACGGCCGGGTCGTCGCCCTCGTCCAGCAGCCAGACGTGCATCAGGCCCCGGTGACGGAGTTTCACGGCCGCCTCGAGCGTCTTGGTCACCATCTCCAGCGGCTCCTTGCCGGGCACGAAGGAGGTGAGGAACGCGACGCGCGTGCCGGTCTCCGGCACCACCGGGACCGGGTCGCGGGCGACCAGGGTGGCGTGCGCGTTGGACAGCACGTTCATGCAGCGGAAGAACTCGATCAGGCCGATCGCGACCAGCATCACGATGTCCAGCGCGGGCAGGAAGTCGTAGGCGGGATAGTCGCGTTCGGTCCAGTGCTCCGGCTGGAGCAGCCAGAACAGCAGCACCAGCGAGAGCACCGGGGCCGCGCCGAGCATGAGCGCGGCCCGTACGCGGTGCGGTTCCTGGGAGAGCAGCGAACGGTACTGCACCTGGTAGGGCTTCGCCGGGTCGGGCTGGGTGAGGGGACCCGAGAGGCGGCTGTAGTGCTCGTAGTCGTATCTGGGCAGGCTCTTCTTTATTCGGCGGAACTGGCCGGTCCGATGCGTCACCGCACGAAGCTGTGTGGTCTGTGACGGGTCGTTGTGTTGTTCCTGGCTCTGCCCGGCGCCCGTCGGCGTGGACGTCATGAGTCATCCCCCTGCACGCGAGTCACCGCGTGTTTCGTCGGTTCTTACCGCCCGGTCGGGGTCCCCTCGGCCGTCACAGGCGGACATAGTGGTGGGTCGCAGTCACCATGTCCTGCACACCTTATAGACACGGGATCACGACCTTCCGGTTGCATGATGCCCCCCTCGGCATCAGCTCACTGAGCGGGGCCCCCTCCCCGCCGGCAGGCAACCGGTTGCTTCCCCCCAACTGCCGCGAAGACGCGACTTGGTGACAACCAGGGTTCTACGGCGTCCAGCGTGATCGCAAGACGGGAAACATGGAGTTTACCGGTCAAACCCGTTGATTGTGGCGCGGGTGGTGTTCGGGGGGCTCGGGTGCGCCGATGGGGGAGAGCCGGGCGCGGATATGGCCGAAGTGGTCTCTTATGGCCTCCTCCGCGCGCACGGAATCGCCGGACCTGACCGCGTCCAGGATCTCCCGGTGCTGCCGGCAGGTGACCCGCGGGTCCTGCGGCACCTCCAGCAGATCCCGCCGGACGCGGTGGAAGGCGTCCCAGAACGCCTCCAGCACCTCGCTCAGCAGTACGTTGTCCAGCCCCCGGTAGAGGGTGGCGTGAAAGGCGCGGTCGGTCTCGGCGAGGCCCGCCCCTTCGGCGGCCTCCTGTTCCATACGGGTGACGAGGGCGTCCAGTTCAACGAGGTCGGACTCCGGCAGCCGTCCGGCCAGCCGCGACACCAGTCCGGTCTCGACGGCCTCGCGCAGCTCCAGCAGCTGCAGCAGGGAGTCCTCGCCCCGGCAGTGCCCGGCCACCGTGCGGAAGGCGAGCCCTTCGATCATGGGGGCGAGCGACATGGGGCCCACGTAGGTGCCGAAGCCGTGCCTGATCTCCACGATGCCCATCGCCTGCAGCGCCTTCAGTGCCTCGCGCACCGAGTTCCGGCTCGCCCCGAGGAACTCCATCAGCTCGGGCTCGGTCGGCAGCGGGGCGCCCGGGGGCAGCCGTCGGTCGACGATGAGCTTCTTGATCCGCTCCTGCAGGTCCCGGGCTGCCATGGCGAGAGGGTATCCGGCCAATCGGGGGGACGGCCGGGTTCCGGCTCGGGATGCCGGTCACCGCGGCTGGGGGGAGAGCCCCCGCGGCGCGTGGCGAAGCCGCGCGGAAACAGAGATGGCGAGGTGGTTCGCGCTTCACGCGAACACTCCTCGCCATCGTCATAGTGCGCCGCCAGGGACTCGAACCCCGGACCCGCTGATTAAGAGTCAGCTGCTCTAACCAACTGAGCTAGCGGCGCCTGCTGACGAGAGAACTCTACCCGACCGGCCCGAGTGCTCCCGACCATGTGCTGCGCACGGGGGAGCCGGTCATACGGGATGTACATCGTTCGGACCGTCAACATGCGCACCGTGACGACAGTTGTGAAACTGATCAACGTGCACAGTGGCGGACATTTCCACCCCGAATGTGAGGCAGATCGCATGACTGCTCCGGCGTTCGAAGAGGTCGACCCCGGGCGCGACTGCGACTGCCCGGCCTGCGTCCATGTACGGCGGGCCGGCTCCCGCCCGCTGTACGGACGTTTCGGCGGCCACCTGGCGGCCCGGGGGGTGGTGATCGTGGCCGCCGCCGCGTCCGCCGCCCTCGGCGCGCTCACCCCGGCCGCCGCTCTCACCGCGCCCCAGTCCCCGCACCGCCCCGGTGACCCCGGGGACGGCGAGCCCGCCACCCCGCAGGGTGCCAAGTCACCGCTGCACGGGCCGGCCGGGCCCCTGCCCGATCCGGCCACCACGCCTCCGGCCACGCCGCCCCCCGCCACCCGGACCCAGATCATCAACCGGGCGAAGGTCTGGGTGGCCGCAAAGGTGCCGTACAGCATGGAGGACTACTGGAGCGACGGTTACCGGCAGGACTGCTCGGGCTATGTGTCCATGGCGTGGGGGCTGGGCTCCAACGAGTGGACCGGCAGCCTCGACCAGTACGGCGTCAAGATCACCAAGGAGGAGCTGCTGCCCGGCGACATGCTGCTCTTCCACAATCCGGACGACCCCGAGCGCGGCTCCCACGTCGTGCTCTTCGGCGGCTGGACGGACTACACGCACACCTACTACACGGTCTACGAGCAGACACCCCCGAACGCCCGCAGCCAGGCCACGCCGTACCCCTACTGGAGCAACGCCTCCAAGTACGTTCCCTACCGCTACAAGGGCGTCGTCGCGGACACCGCGGGTGCGCAGGCGGCGAGCGACGGCAAGGCGCCGCGGCCGGTCACCGGACGGACGGGCCCGCCCCGGCCCGCCTCGCACGGGGTGCCCGGCTACCCCGGCCGGGCCCGGTTCCGTCCGGGCGAGGTCAACGCGTACGTGACCGAACTGGGGGAGCGGCTGGTGAAGAAGGGGTTCGGCCGCTTCTACCCCACCGGTCCGGGTCCGCGCTGGGGCGACGCGGACCGGCGGGCCGTGGAGGCCTTCCAGCGCGGCCAGGGCTGGCGCGGCGGGGCCGTGGACGGCTACCCGGGCCCGGAGACCTGGCGCCGCCTGTTCTCGTAGACCCCGTAGTCCCGCTGTCCCGGCCGTCCGGTTCCCGCGGTCCGTCCCGACCGTTCCCCGTCCCACCCTTTCTCACTGTCATGACGCATCTGGCGCGGAGGCTGGAGCACGCATGAGTACGACCACGTCACACACGTCGGAGTCCGAGGAGCAGCCGGAGAGCGCGGGGCGCCCGGCAGGTGGCACGGCCACCCGCCCGGCCCGGCTGATCCAGAACGAGGCGACCACCGAGATCCCCGTCCATCTGCTGTTCCGCGACGAACCGGAGGCGGTGTCGGTGCCGGTGCGGCCCGCGGTGGTGGGCCGCCGGCAGGGCACCGGCGAGCAGCCGCGGTTCCGGCGCCCCATCCCGGCCCGCAGCCGGACGGCGCCGCGCCTGGATCCGGAACTGGCGGAGCGTCCGGCGCGGGTGCTGCCCGGTCTGGCCGGGGTGCTGGCCGGCGCGGGCGGGCTCGTGGGCGGACTGGTCACCTCGTGGTGGGCGGGCGTCCTGCCGCCGCTCGCCGCGGGGGCGCTGCGCCTGCCGCCGTACACCGGCGCCGGGCTCGGTCCGGCGCAGTGGGCGGCGTTCGCCGGGTCCGGGGCGCTCGGTGCGCTCGGCTTCGGCGGGCTGGCCCGGGGCCGCACCGGACAGGCACGGCTGCTCGGGCTGTTCGGCTGCTACCGGGGGACGGTCCGGCGCACCGGCCTGCTCTGGGTGAACCCGCTGCTGCGCCGCCGCCGGGTGGATGTGCGGCTGCGGCACTGGCGCAGCGAGGTGATGCCGGCGGCGGACGCCAACGGGGTGGCGTTGCGGGTGGTGGTGCTGGTGGTGTGGCGGGTGCGGGACACCGCGCGGGCCGTGCTCGGCATCGACGACCACGAGACCTATCTGCGGGAGTGCGTGGAGGCGGCGCTGGCCCGGGTGCCGGTGGAGATGCCCGCCGGGGCGGGCGGCGGTGCGGCGGCGGCCGGGGAGGCGCTGACCCGGCTGGTGGTGGCGGACGCGGCGCCGATCGGCCTTGAGGTGTTCTCGGCGCAGCCGGTCCGGGTGGAGTACGCCCCGGAGGTGGCCGCCGCGATGGACCGGCGCCGGATCGCGGCCCTGGACGCCCGGGAGCGGGCCGGGATGCTCAACTCGGTCGTGGACTCGGTGGAGGACACGGTGACCCGGCTGACCATGCGCGGCCTGGTCGAACTCGACGACTACGAGCGCAAGGTGCTCGTCCGGGACCTGACGGTGGCGTTCTGCTCGGGGCGCGGGGAGCGCGTGTGACGGGCCTGGGGATTGGTCTGGACATGTTCAAGGTACGGCAATAATCTGTGACTTGGTCTAGACCTACTGCACGGCTCAGCTCAGTGAACATCCCCCACGTTCTCCAGGAGCGGCAGCATGCGCACCAAGACCAAGTTGACCGCAGTCGTGCTGGGCGTGGCGACCGCCGGAGCCTTCGCGCTCTCCACCGGCGGCGCCAGCGGGCACGGCTACACCGACCTCCCCGTCAGCAGGCAGAAGCTCTGCCAGAACGGCACCGTGACGAACTGCGGCTCGATCCAGTGGGAGCCGCAGAGCGTCGAGGGCCCCAAGGGCTTCCCGGCCGGCGGACCCGCCGACGGCCAGCTCTGCAACGGCGGCCTCGGGCAGTTCGCCCAGCTCAGCGCACCGAAGACACCGTCCGGCGCGGCCTGGCCCACGACCCGGGTGACCGGCGGTCAGTCGTACACGTTCCGCTGGCAGTTCACCGCCATGCACGCCACGACGGACTTCAAGTACTACGTCACCAAGCCGGGCTGGAACCAGAACCACGCCCTGTCCCGCTCGGACCTCAACCTCACCCCGTTCCTGACGGTGCCCTACAACGGCCAGCGCCCGCCGGCCACCCTCAGTCACAGCGGCACCCTGCCGTCCGGCCTGAGCGGTCACCACGTCATCCTCGCGGTGTGGACCATCGCCGACACGGGCAACGCGTTCTACGCCTGCTCCGACGTCACGTTCTGAGCACCGTTCCGGTACGGCACGGAAACTGAGGTTCCCTTGAGGCCGGCCGGTCCTACCGCCGGGTAGGTTCCCGCCACGCCGTTCTACCGGCGGCGGCGTACCGACCTCGGGGGAACCTCATGATGGAACTGCTCTTCTACGTCGTGCCCTGTCTCATGATCGCGGGCTTCGGGTTCGCCGCGTACCTGCTGATCCGCCGGGCCCGGCGGATCAGCAGGACGTGGAAGCACGGACTGACCGCTGAGGCGCGCTGTCTGCGGATGTACACGACGACCAGCGGGGGCGGCGGGGACACGTCCGTGCGGACGACCGTCCACCACGTCTACGAGTTCACCACCCGCGACGGCCGCACCCAGCGCTTCGAGGAGGAGGACGGGCCCGCGACCGTCCTCGAGGGCGACTTCGTCACCGTGCGGTACCTCGCGGAGCAGCCCCACCGGGCCACCGCGCTCCCGCCCGCCCGCGCCAGGCTCGCCGTCGGCACCGGCTTCGGGCTGACCTTCCTCGGGGTGTGCATCGCCTTCTGCTCGGTCTTCGTCGTCGTGGCCCACATGATGTTCACCGAGGCGGGCGGCCTGATGCCGTGATCCGTGCGGTCCGGCGGTGGACCGCACGCCGGACCGGGGCACGCCGAAGGGCCCCTCGCCGAGGCGAGGGGCCCTTCATCTGTGCGCCGCCAGGGACTCGAACCCCGGACCCGCTGATTAAGAGTCAGCTGCTCTAACCAACTGAGCTAGCGGCGCATGACTCTCGCCTTCCGCTTCCCGCGGCCGGCGACGAAGAAAATACTACCTGGTCCCCGAGGGTGCTCGTGACCACCCGGACAGGCCCTAGATCGCGAGGGACAGCAGCACCGGTGCCGCGTTCCGGTTGAGGGCGTCCGCGGCCTGCTTCAGGCGGTGCGAGTGCTCCACCGGGAGCGAGAGCGCCAGACAGCCGACCGTCGAACCCGCGGTGATCGGGACCGCGGCGCAGACCGTGCCGATCGCGTACTCCTGGAGGTCCAGGACCGGCACCGTCGGCGGCTGCGACTCCAGACGGGAGAGCAGCAGCCTGTCGCTGGTGATGGTGCGCGAGGTGAGCCGGGCCATCTTGTGCCGGGACAGATGGTCGCGGCGTGCGTTGTGGTCCAGCTGGGTCAGCAGGCTCTTGCCGACGGCGGTGGCGTGGGCGGAGAAGCGGAAGTCCACCCACTCGTTGACCGCGGGGGTGCCGGGGCCGGCGGCGTACTGGGTGACCGTGACCTCGCCGTCCACGTACCGGCTGATGTAGACGGCCGCGCCCACGGAGTCCCGCAGCCGGTCCAGGGTGCGCTGGAGCTTGTCGCGCAGGGCGCCCTCGCGCTCGTGCGCCGAGGTGAGGCGGCGCAGGGTCTCGCCGGTGACGTACGCCCCGTCCGTGACCTGCTCCACGTAGCCCTCGCGGCGCAGCATGCGCAGCAGGGCGGTCAGCCGCTCCGGGTCCAGGGCGGTGTGGTGGGACAGCTCGGCCTCGGTGACGCCGGCGGGGTGACGGGCCACGGTCTCCAGTACGCGCAGCGCGTCGTGGGCGGAGTGGTACGGAGCGGTCGGCTCGTTCATCAGCGCCACGGTGTCCCCCTGGCTCGCTCTGTGGCCGTGATTCCGGTCGGTCGGATCGATACCACGATAACGGGCAATGGCCCGTCCAGGAGGGGGTGTTGGCGAGATTGTGCCGCCCGCACGCCCCTCCCAACTGGGGCTCAGGCCCTCTGGCATATGCCAGGGTCATCGCCCAGCGCCAGGACCTCGGCTGTTGCCGTTTTCACGGTGGGTGGTCACAGCACCGCGCTGAGGAATTCCCGCGTGCGCTCCTGCTCCGGATCGCCGAAGATCTGCTCCGGCGGCCCCGCCTCGATCACCCGGCCGGCGTCGAACATGAGCACCTGGTCGGAGATGTCCCGGGCGAAGTTCATCTCGTGGGTCACACAGAGCATCGTGATGTCGGTGCTGCGGGCGATGTCCCTGAGCAGGTCGAGCACGCCCGCGACCAGCTCCGGGTCGAGGGCGGAGGTCACCTCGTCCAGCAGCAGCACCCGCGGCCGCATCGCCAGCGCCCGGGCGATCGCCACCCGCTGCTGCTGCCCGCCCGAGAGCATGGTCGGCCGCGCGTCGCACTTGTCGGCGAGCCCCACCAGCTCCAGCAGGTCCCGGGCGCGTGCCTCGGCCTCGTCCTTGGACATGCCGAGCACCTGTACCGGCGCCTCGGTGAGGTTGCGCAGCACGGTCATGTTCGGGAACAGGTTGAACTGCTGGAACACCATCCCGATCTTCTTGCGGGCCTCCCGGACCTGCTTCTCCGGGGCCGGGAACAGACGCTCCCCGTCCACGGTGATGGTGCCCTCGTCCGGCTTGGTGAGGGTCATCAGCAGCCGCAGGATCGTGGTCTTGCCGGACCCGGAGGGGCCGATCAGCGTCACGTGCTTGCCGGCGTCGACGGAGAAGTTCAGCCGGTCGAGCACGGTGTTCGTCCCGAACCGCTTGGTGACCTCCTCCAGCCGGATCAGCTCACCCCCGGCCGTGAGAGGGCCGGCGTTCGCGTCGGGTTCTTTCATCAGGGGAGTGTCAGCGGACAAGACGTCGCTCCAGGGCTCGCAGAAGAAGGGAGGCCAGGTAGGAAATGAGGATGAAGGCCACACCGATCACGGTGAGCGGCTCGGTGAACTGGAAGTGCTGCTGGGAGAAGAGCCGGGCCCGGCCGAGCATCTCCAGCACGGTGATCACCATGAGCATCGGCGTGTCCTTCAGCATGGAGATCGCGTAGTTGCCGAGCGCGGGGACCACCCGGCGGATCGCCTGCGGCAGGATCACCGCGGTCCAGGTGCGCCGCCGCGGCAGGTTCAGCGCCGTCGCCGCCTCCCACTGGCCGACGGGTACCGCCTCGATACCGGCCCGGTAGACCTGCATCGTGTACGTCGAGTAGTGCAGGCCGATCGCGAAGACGCCGGTGGCCAGCGCCGAGAAGGTCAGGCCCCACTCGGGCAGCACGTAGAACAGGAAGAACAGCTGGACCAGCAGCGGGGTGTTGCGCACGAACTCCGTGACCACCCCGACCGGCCAGCGCACCCACCGGGACGGCGAGCGCATCAGTAGCGTCCACACCAGGCCCAGGGTGAAGGACAGCAGCGAGCCGAGAGCCAGGGCCTGCAGGGTGACCAGCAGCCCGTGCCAGAAGTCCGGCATGAAGTCGCCGACGGCATTCCAGTCCCACTTCATGCGACACCCCCGCCGACACCGGTCGTCTGCGCCCGCTTCAGCTCACGCGCCGACGACTCCGTCCCCGGGTCCTTGCCGACCCCGGCCTTCAGCCGCTTCTCCAGTCCGCGCATCAGCCGGGTGAGCACGAAGGCGATCGCGAAGTAGATCAGCAGCACGTACGTGTAGATCTCCGCGCTCTGCTGCAACGCGAGCCGCACCAGGTTGGCGCTGAACGTCAGATCGCCCATGCCCATGACCGACACCAGCGCGGTGCCCTTGAGCAGCTCGATCAGCAGGTTGCAGAACGACGGGATCATCTCCGGCACCGCCTGCGGCAGGGTGATCAGGCGCAGCCGCTGCCAGGGCGTGAAGCTGAGCGCGATGCCGCCCTCCTTCTGCGCCGGGTCGACCGCGTTCAGCGCGCCGCGCACGATCTCCGAGCCGTACGCGCCGTACGTCAGCCCGAGCGCCAGCGTGCCCGCCCACATGGGTACGAGCTGCCAGCCGAAGGCGACAGGCAGCACGAAGAACACCCAGAAGATCATCACGAGGGCCGACGTACCGCGGAACACCTCGGTGTAGAAGCCGGCGAGGAAGCGCACGATCCACAGCCGGTGGGTGCGCGCGACGCCGACGACGAAGGACACCGCCGTGGCCAGCAGCGCGCTGAACACCAGTAGCTGGACGGTGGTCCATATGCCTTTCAGTACCAGATCCCAGAGCCCCGAGGTCATCCGCCGCACAGCTCCTTCGCGGTGAGGTCCGTCATCTCGGCCTCGGTGAAGCCGAAGGGCCGCAGGATGCGGAACAGCTCCCCGCTCCGCTTCAGCTTGCGCAGCTCGACGTTGAAGGCGTCGCGCAGTCTCGTCTCGGTCGGCCGGAACGCGAACGCGCCCCCGTCGACATGCGGCTTGCCCTTGACCAGCGGGGCGAACGGCTTGGTCGCCTCCGCCTTGCTCGACTTCTTCACGACCTCACGGGCGGTGAGCGCCGTACCGGCGAAGACGTCGACCCGCCCGGCCTCCACGGCGTTCAGCCCGGCCACCTGGTCCGGGACGATCAGGATGTCGCTCTCCTTGTAGCCCGCCTCCACCGCGTACGCGATCTCGGCGTACCCGGTGCCGGTGGCGAACCTGGCCTTCTTCTCCACCACGTCCCGATAGGAGTGCAACCCCTTCGGGTTCCCCTTACGGACGATGAACGAATCCAGCATCTGGTAGTCGGGGTCGGCGAAGATCACCTGCTCGCAGCGCTCGGGATTGACGTACATGCCGGCGGCGACGACGTCGAACTGCTGGGAGTTGAGACCGGGGATCAGCGAGCCGAACTCCGTCGGCACCGGCTGCACCCGGTCCACACCGAGCCGCTTGAAGACCGCCTTCGCCAACTCGGGCGCCTCACCGGTGAGATGACCGTCCCGGTCGATGTACCCGAAGGGGATCTCACCGGCGATCCCGAGCCGTACGACACCCTGCGCCCGCAGCCGGTCGAGCAGTTCGCCGCCCTTCTCGTCCGACGCCGAGGCCACTCGCGTGCAGCCCGTGGCGCCCAACGCGCCCACCGCGCCGATCGCCGCGACGCCCGCGAGCAGCGAGCGCCTGCTGTGTCTGTGCTTTGACCGGAATATGTGCGCGTCTTTCCCAAGTGGTGGAGCCATGGCGGCGCAGCTACCCAGACGCATCCGTCCTATGCACCCTTGGTTCATGGCCGAACGATTCGTCAGAGTCTCACTGGAACGACGGGACGTGCACTGCACCGCACGCCTGCTGGACGACCGCGCGCCCCTGACCTGCACGGCGGTGTGGGAGGCACTGCCGTTGGCGGGTGACGTCTACCACGCCAAGTACGCGCGCAACGAGATCTACGCCCTTTTCCCGCCCTTCGCCTCCACCGAACCCCCACTGGAGAACCCCACGGTCACCCCGATCCCCGGTGACCTGTGCTACTTCTCCTTCGCCGGTGCCGAACTGGGCACCCAGGCCTACGGCTACGACCGCGAGGTCCGCCCCGGCACCACCCTGGTCGACCTGGCCCTGTTCTACGAACGCAACAACCTGCTGCTCAACGGCGACGTGGGCTGGGTGCCCGGGATCGTCTGGGGCCAGGTGGTGGACGGCCTCGACCGGATGGCCGAGGCCTGCAACGACCTGTGGCGGACCGGGGCGGCGGGGGAGACGCTCAGCTTCAGCCGAGCGTGAGCCCCGCCCCGTACAGCGCGTGGGCCGCGCGCAGCACCAGATCGTCGCGGTGCCGCGCGGCCACGATCTGCAGGCCCACCGGCAGCCCGTCGTCGTCCGTGCCGACCGGCACGGTGGCGGCGGGCTGCTGGGTGAGGTTGAACGGGTAGGTGAACGGCGTCCAGCCGGTCCAGCGCCGCAGCCCCGAGCCCGGCGGCACCTCCCGGCCCGCCTCGAACGCCGTCAGCGGCATGGCCGGGGTGAGCAGCAGGTCGTACCGCTCGTGGAACAGGCCCATCCGCCGGCCAAGGTCCATGCGGACGTCCACCGCCGCCAGGTAGTCCTGCGCGCTCGCCCGCGCGCCCGGGACACAGATCTCCCGCAGGCCGGGATCGAGCAGCTCCCGCAGGTGCGGCGCCAGGTGCCCGGTGACCCGGGCCGCGCCGGCGAACCACAGGGTGTGGAACGCCTCCACCGGGTCGCTGAAGTCCGGGTCGGCCTCCTCGACGTACGCGCCGAGGTCCGCGAGCCCGGCCACCGCCTGCCGTACCGCCGCGGCGACCGCCGGCTGGACGGCCACCTGCCCGCCGAGGGTGGGCGAGTACGCCATCCGCAGCCCGTGCACCCCGCCGTCCAGCGCCGCCCGGAACGAACACGCCGGCGCGGGCAGCGCCGACCAGTCGCGCGGGTCGGGCACACCGATGACGTCCAGCATCAGCGCCGCGTCCGCCGCGTCCCGGGTCATCGGGCCGACGTGCGCGAGCGTGCCGAACGCGCTCGCCGGATACAGCGGCACCCTTCCGTACGTCGGCTTCAGCCCGAAGATCCCGCAGAACGCGGCCGGGATGCGGATGCTCCCGCCGCCGTCGGTGCCCAGCGACAGCGGGCCCGCGCCCAGCGCGACGGCCGCCGCGCTGCCGCCGCTGGAACCGCCCGCGGTGCGCGAGGGGGCGTGCGGATTACGGGTCACGCCGGACAGCGGGGAGTCCGTGACGCCCTTCCAGCCGTACTCGGGGGTCGTCGTCTTGCCGATGAACACCGCCCCGTGCTCGCGCAGCCGGGCCACCGAGGGCGCGTCCTCGTCCCAGCGCCCCCGCTCGGACACGGCCTTCGAGCCGCGCAGGGTCGGATGGCCGCGCAGCAGCAGGATGTCCTTCACCGTCACCGGCACCCCGTCCAGCAGCCCGGCCGGCTCACCGCGCCGCCAGCGCTCCTCCGACTCCCGGGCCCGCGCGTACGCCTCCTCCTCCAGGAGCCGGACGAACGCGTTCACCTCCGGCTGGATCCGCCGCGCCCGCTCCAGCGCCTGCCCGGTCGCCTCCACGGGCCCGAACTCGCCCTTGCGGTATCCGTCGAGGAGCTGTACGGCGGTCAGGTCGGTGAGCTGCATGGACCCTCCTGGTGGGTCAGTGACCGGGCACGTATCCGCGCTTCTTGTCGACCACGTTCGGCAGTGACCTGCCCGCCGCCCACCGCTCGTACAACTCCACGAACTGAGAGCCCAGTTCGTCCCGCCAGCCGACCGTGTCGCCGCTCATGTGCGGGGAGACGACCAGCCCCGGAAGCCCCCACAGCGGGCTGTCCCCGGGCAGCGGCTCGGCGGAGAACACGTCCAGCGCGGCGCCCGCGATCCAGCGCCTGCGCAGCGCCTCCGCGAGGGCGTCCTCGTCGACGAGCTGCCCGCGGCCGACGTTCACGAAGACCGCCGAGGGCTGCATCACGCCGAACCGGCGCGCGTCGAACATGCCGTACGTCTGCTCGGTCAGCGGTGCGGCGGCGATCACCCAGTCGGCGCGGGCGATCAGCCGGTCGAGGTCGCCGGGGCCGTGGACGCCGGTGCGCGGCACCCGGCCGACCAGGGCCGTGGTCACGTCCAGAGCCTTCAGGGTGCGCGCGATCGCCCGGCCGATCGGCCCCGAACCGACCACGCACGCGCGCGTACCCGCCACCCGGCGGGTCTCCCGGTGCCGCCAGGTCCGCTCCCGCTGCAGCTCCAGGGTGCGCGGCAGGTCCTTGGCGACCGCCAGCACCAGCGCGGCCACGTACTCGGCGATGGGCTGGTCGAAGATCCCGCGCGCGTTGGTCACCACGGTGCCGGACGCGGCCAGCTCCGGGCACATCAGATGGTCCACCCCGGCGCTCGCCGTGTGCACCCAAGCCGGCCGCGGCCCCTCGCCCGGCCAGGCCTCGCGCACCGCGTGCGAGGTGAAGTCCCACACCAGCAGCACGTCCGCGCCCGGCAGCCGGCCGGCCAGGCCGGCGGCGTCCGTGTGCTCGATCCGGGCGCGGCCGGTCAGCCGGCCGAGCCGGGGCGGCGGGTCGGCGTCCAGCACGAGGAGGGTGGGGAGAGTCGACGTCATACGGGGCGGCTCCGAGCGTCTGACATGCACGGATTGACCACGCTCGCACCCGAATCTACCTTCGTCAACACGGGCGTACGCACCGACGGTTGCCCTCGTCTCCCAGCGTGAGGCAGATGTGCCATGGACGTCTCCTTTCTCGGCGGTCCCCGCCCACAGCGCGGGGTCGGGGTAGTGGCCCCCTTCGACTTCGCGCTGGACCGCGAGCTGTGGCGCTGGGTGCCGGACGAGGTGTCGCTGCACCTGACCCGGACCCCGTTCGTGCCGGTCGAGGTGAGCCTGGACCTCGCCCGGCTGGTCAGCGAGCACCAGACCCTCGGCGAGGCGGTCCGCGCGCTGAACGCCGTCGCCCCCGAGGTCGTGGCCTACGCCTGCACCTCGGGCAGCTTCGTCGGCGGCAGGTCGGGGGAGCGGGCGATGTGCGCGGCGATGAGCCGGTCCGGCGAGCTGCCCTCGGTGACGACCTCCGGGGCGCTCCTGGAGGCGCTCGGCGAGCTGGGGATACGGCGGGTCGCGCTGGTCACCCCGTACACGGTGTCCGTCACCCGGGCCCTGGAGACGTTCGTCGCCGAGGCCGGCGTGCGGGTCACCGGCTGCGCCTTCATGGGGCTGACCCGGCACATCTGGCGGGTGCCGTACCGGGACGTGGTCGCGATGGCCCGACGCGCGGTCCGCCCCGGCTCGGCCGACGCGCTGTTCATCTCCTGCACCAACCTCCCGACGTACGACGTCATCCCCCAGCTGGAGGCCGAACTCCGCATCCCCGTGCTCTCGGCCAACCAGGTCACGATGTGGGCGGCGCTGCGCCGATTGGGTACCCGAGCCGTGGGGCCCTATCAGGCGCTGCTCGACGAGGCGGCGCGTGACTGGCCCGCACTGCCGGAAGAGACACAGGAACACGGAGAAGGGCTGACATGACAGCACTCGGATTCCTCTACCCGGGCCACTCCGGGGAGGACGACTACCCGCGCACCGAGCAGCTCCTGGGCAGCGACATCCGGGTGGACCTGGTGCACACGGACATCGGGGAGGACGCCCACCGCGTCGACGCGCTGCGTGAGATGGGTTCGCCCGAGCGGCTCGCCGACGGCATGGAGCGGCTCCGGCTGACCGGCGTCGAGACGGTGGTGTGGGCGTGCACCAGCGGCAGCTTCGTGCACGGCTGGGACGGTGCCCAGGACCAGGTGCGGTCGCTGGCGCTGATGGCCGGAATGCCCGCCTCCTCGACATCCTTCGCCTTCGTGCACGCGGCCCGCGAGATCGGCGTGCGGAGGGTGGCCGTGGGCGCCACCTACCCGGAGGAGGTGGCCGCGCTGTTCACGGACTTCCTGGGGGCCGGCGGACTGGAGGTGGTCGCGTCCAGGTCGTCCGGGATCATCACGGCCGCCGAGGTCGGCACCTGGGGCGAGGAGGAGGTGCTGACGCTGGCCCGGGCCGCGGACGTCGCCGACGCCCAGGCCGTGCTGCTGCCGGACACCGCGCTGCGCACGGTCGCCCACCTCGGCCTGCTGGAGAAGGCCCTGTCGAAGCCGGTGCTCACCGCCAACCAGGTGACCGTGTGGGAGGCGCTGCGGCTCGCCGACCGGCGGGTGAACGCCCCCGAGCTGGGCTCCCTGTTCACTCGCGAGCCGATCGTCCAGGCCTGACCGGGGACGGGGAGGGCGGGGAGGGACGGGGGCGGGGAACGGGATCCGGAATAAACGGGGACAGCCTCCTGTTGTCCCACGCTGGACAGCTCACGGCCAGAAACAGGAGGCACACACCGTGTCGGCAGACGAGATCCGGGGCACGACGCACGGCACCGCCCCCGTCCCCCTCTCCGTACTGGACCTGGTGACCGTGGGCGCCGGCAGCACCGCCACCGAGGCGCTGCGCACCAGCGTGGAGCTGTCCCGGTTCGCGGAGTCCCGTGGCTTCCACCGGTACTGGGTGGCGGAGCACCACTCCATGCCCGGCGTCGCCTCCTCCTCGCCCGCGGTGATCCTCGCCCACCTCGCCGCCCACACCGACCGCATCCGGCTCGGCTCGGGCGGCGTCATGCTGCCCAACCACGCGCCCCTGGTGATCGCCGAGCAGTTCGGCACGCTGGAGGCGATGGCCCCCGGGCGGATCGACCTGGGCCTCGGCCGCGCCCCCGGCACGGACGGCGCCACCGCCGCCGCGCTGCGCCGCACCGACGGCCTGAACGAGGGCGCCGACGACTTCCCGCAGCAGCTCGCCGAGCTCATCCGCTTCCTGGACGACGACTTCCCCGACGGGCACCCCTACCGGCGCATCCACGCGATCCCCGGCCCCGTCCAGGGCAGCACCCCCGGCGGCGTGCAGTCCGCGCACCGCCCGCCCGTCTGGCTGCTCGGCTCCTCCGGCTTCAGCGCCCGCCTCGCCGGGATGCTCGGACTGCCCTTCGCCTTCGCGCACCACTTCTCCGCGCAGAACACCATCCCGGCGCTCGACCTCTACCGGCAGACCTTCCGGCCCTCGGAGCTCCTCGACCGGCCGTACGCCCTCATCGGCGTCTCCGCGCTGGCCGCCGACGACGAGCGGGAGGCCCGCCGGCAGGTACGCGCGACCGCGCTGAACATGATCCGGCTGCGCACCGGCCGGCCCGGTCTCTTCCCCGACCCCGACGAGGCCGAGAAGTACGAGTTCAGCCCGATGGAGGAGGACTTCGTGGCTTCCTGGGGCGGCAACATCGTGCACGGCACGGCCGACGAGGTCCGCACCGGCCTCGACGACCTGCACAAGCGCACCGGCGCCGACGAACTGATGCTCACCAGCCACGCCCACCGCGGCGAACTGCGGCTGCGCTCCTACGAACTGATCGCCGACGCCTACGGTTTGCCCACCGCGTAGTCCTGCGTCCCCAGCAGCTCGGAGATACGGTCCGGCGGCACCGGCCGGGAGTACAGCCAGCCCTGCCCGGTGTCGCAGCCGATCCGGCGCAGCCGGGTGGCCTGCGCCGAGGTCTCCACGCACTCGGCGGTGACGGTCAGGCCGAGCCGGTGGGCGAGCTGGATCATCGCCTCCACGATCACCTCGTCGGCCGGGTTGGGCGGCACCTGCGACCCCCCCTTCGCCGCCTCCTCGTACTGGAAGCCGCGCACGAAGGAGCCGTCCAGCTTCAGCACCTTCACCGGCAGCCGGCTCAGATACGCCAGGTTCGAGTAGCCGGTGCCGAAGTCGTCGATGGCGATGCGTACGCCCATGTCGCTGAGCGCCTGCAGGGCCTGCAGCGGCCGGCCGGCCGAGCCCATCACGGCCGACTCGGTCAGCTCGAGCTGGAGCAGATGCGGGTCGAGCCCGGTCTCGGCGAGGGTCTGTGCCACGTCCGCCACCAGGTCGGAGTCCCACACCTGGCGCACGGCCACGTTCACGCTGACGAAGATCGGCGGCTCGTCGGGGTGGTCGAGCTGCCAGCGGCGGGCCTGCCGGCAGGCGGTGGCCAGCGCCCAGCGGCCGAGCTGCACGATCGAACCGTCCTCCTCGGCCAGTGCGATGAACCGATTCGGCGTCAGCGTGCCGAACTGGGGGTGGTGCCAGCGGACCAACGCCTCGACGCCGCTGAGCCGTCCGTCCTCCATGCCCACCAACGGCTGGTACTCCAGGGCGAATTCACCGCGCTCGATGGCCGGGCGCAGGGTGGAGGAGAGGGCCTGGCGGGTCATGCGGTGTGCGTTGCGCTCGGGGTCGAACAGGGTCCAGCGGCCCTTGCCGTCCGCCTTCGCCCAGTACAGCGTCGTGTCGGCCGCCTGCATCAGACCGGTCGCGGTCGTGCCGGCCGCGTGCCGCTCGACGACGCCGATGGAGGCGGTCAGCGACAGCCGCTGTCCGGCCAGGTCGAACGGCTCCTCCAGGGCCTTCAGCGCGGACTCGGCGAGGTCGGCGACCTGCTCGGTGCCGGTGGAGTCCTCGACCAGCAGGGCGAATTCGTCCCCGCCGAGCCGCGCCACCAGCGGGGTGCCGGCGCGGGCGTAGCCGGCCTCGTCGGCGACCCGGGTCAGGCGTTCGGCGACCGCCGCGAGCAGCCGGTCGCCGACCCGGTGGCCGAGGGTGTCGTTGACGGCCTTGAAGCCGTCGATGTCCAGGTAGCACAGGCCGATCCGGCCGGTGCCGCTGTGCTCGTAGGCCTCCGCCTCCAGCGCGGCCGTCAGGCGCTCGAAGAACAGGGTGCGGTTGGGCAGCCGGGTCACCGGGTCGTGCATCTGCAAGTGCCGCAGCCGGGACTGGAGTTCACGGCGGGCGCTGATGTCGGTGGCCGAGACCAGTACCCCCGGTCCGCCGTCCGCCAGCGGGGTAACGGTGACCTGCACCCACACCGAGTGCCCCTCGGGGTGCTTGATCCGGCGGGTGCAGCGCAGCTTCGCCTGCCGGCCGCGCAAAACCTCGCGGTAGGCGTGCCAGGTGCGGGTGTCCGAGGCCAGGTCCACCAGATCGGCGGCGGCCCGCCCGGTCAGCGTCCCCGGGTCGGCGCCGAGGAGTTCGCCGAAGGCGGCGTTGGCGCCGACGACCAGGCCCTCGGGGTCGACGACGGCCATGGACAGCGGGGCGGCCGCGAAGACACGGTGGTAGATGGTGTGATCACTGTCTGTGACGGCTGACCGGTCGAGGTCTGCCGCGGGCGTCGGCCCTTCGGACGTTCCGCTCACCGCTCGCTCCCGCAGTGCACTCGATCTCGGTCCGTGCCGGAAAGTGTGCCGATCATAGAGGCTGACCCCTGGGGCTTCCAGCCACTTGTCAGTGTCCCGGACAGACCACAGGTTCCGACAGATCGTTTCTGCCCGCACCTGGACGGGTTCTTTGGGTCCCCGACCAGTTGTGACGTTCCGTGAGTGTTTCGGGGTGTCGGCCGCCGGTGCGCGCGCCGCGCAAACGGGCGCACTCACCCTTCTGGTTCAGGCAAACAGGACGAATCGCCAGAAACTCCCACACTCTGGATGCGGTGTCCCGCGAACCGCCTCCGGAGGTCATTTCCGTGCCCAAGCTGCGCAGCACCGCCGCCGTGGCCACCACGATGTCGGCGCTCGCCGCCACCTCGATCCTCACCGGCCCGTCGGTCGCCGAGCCCTTCTCGACGGCCCCCTGCGCACTGCACCGGACCGAGGCCCACCACTCGGAGGGCCTGGACACCTGGAACAGCGCCTACCCCCGGCCGGCCGGGACGCTCGACGCCGTCATGATCTTCCTGTCCTTCCCGGACGCCCACCCGGACACCACGCCCGAGGAACTGGCCGCCGACCACTTCCCCGCCACCAGCCGCTTCTACGAACAGGCCTCCTACGGCAGGTTCACCCTGCGCCCGCACCCGCTGAAGCACTGGCTGCGCATGCCGCGGCCGTCGACCGCGTACGCCATAAGGCGTGACTGGAGTGCCGCCGACCGGGCCGCCTACCTGCGCGACGCCTTCGCCGCGGCCGACGGGGAGGTGGACTTCTCCCGTTACGACGTGATCTATCTCGTCGCCGATCCGGACGCGCCCGGTGTCGACTCGGACGCGACGAAGGTGGTCAACCTCCAGACCCCGATGCGGCTCGACGGCACCGATGTCCGCCGGGTCGTCACCGTGTTCGAGAAGCATCCGCCGGACCGCCTGGTACTGGCCCATGAGACCGGGCACGCCTTCGACCTGCCCGACCTCTACCACCGCCCGGTCGACGGCAAGGGCGACTGGGACACCTATGTCGGCGACTGGGACCTTATGGGCAGCCAGTTCGGTCTCGCCCCGGATCTGTTCGCCTGGCACAAGTGGAAGCTGGGCTGGCTGGACCCGCGCCAGGTGGCGTGCGTACGGGGCACGGGCCCGACCCGGCTGACCCTGGAGCCGCTGGCCGCCGGGCCCGGGACGAGTGGGTCCGGGGGGAGTGAGTCCGGGGCCGGCGCGCCGGACGCCGAGGACGCCGAGGACGTCACGGAGGTCACCGACGTCACCGACGCCACGGGCGCTACGCGTGCCACGGGTACCACTGGCGACACGGGCACCGCGGGCGCCCCGGCGTTCGGTCTCGGCCACGGCACCAAGCTGGCGGTGGTGCGCACCGGCCCGGACAGCGTGCTCGCGTTCGAGGCGCGCGGCCCGGCCGGGAACGACCGCGCGGCCTGCCGGCAGGGGGTTCTGGTGTACCGCGTGCGCAGCGGTGAGGCGTCCGGCGGCGGGCCGGTCGAGGTGGTGGACGCCCATCCCGGCACCGAGGCCTGCTGGGAGAACTCGGTCTACCCGCCCCTGGCCGACGCCCCCGTCGCCCTGGGCGAGAGCTTCACGGTGCCGGGCGAGGGGGTGAAGGTCGAGGTGCAGGAGCGGACCGCGTCGGGGGCCTGGACGGTGAGGATCACACCGGGGCTGGTCGGCTGACTGCTCCGCGCAAACAGAGATGGCGAGGGGGTTCGCGCTTCACGCGAACACTCCTCGCCATCGTCATAGTGCGCCGCCAGGGACTCGAACCCCGGACCCGCTGATTAAGAGTCAGCTGCTCTAACCAACTGAGCTAGCGGCGCCTGCTGACGTCGTAGACATTAGCATCATGGTTGGCGGGAGGAAAAATCGATATCCGCACCGCCGCGCGGGCCGCTCGTACCGCCGCCCAGAGGACCACCTCGGGGCCCGGCAGCCAGGGGGCACGGGTGTCCGGCGCCACCAGCCAACGGGAGCCGCCGGAGGCCGGGTCGCCGCCGGTCAGGGCCGGGACGGTCACCGCGTCCCCGGTGCCGTGACAGAGCAGCGGCGGCACCGCCGCGGTGCGGTTGGATCCCCACTCCTCCCAGGTCAGCAGTGAGGGCAGCCGCTGGGCCGAACCGGGTGCGGTGAAGAGCAGCATGCGGCCCCGGAACACCGCCACCGGTCCGGAACCCGGCCCCTCGTCCCACAGCCGGTCCAGCATCCGGCGCCCGAAGATCGCCGGGGCGCTCACCACGTCGAACACGGTGCCGCAGGGCAGCACCAGTGGGGCGTCCGGCCGCTCACGCCAGAGGGCGAGCGTGCTGCGCGGGTACGTTCCCGCCGAGGCGAGCCAGGAGGCTCCGTCGGCCGTGGCACAAGTGACGTTCGGCGTGCTGCTCATGCCAACAAGATTTACCCGCCGTGAGTGCGCGGTTCTCCTGAGTTGCGGAAATCCGGGACGGGAGTGGGTGAAGGAGAGTATCTTGCCCGCCTGGCATATGCCGGACGGGATTGGTCAGATCGGGTCGACGGGCGACCGGCCCTCGGCGTCAGCGCCGCGCATCAGGTCCCGGCCGAACTCGACCATCTTCTTGGCGTAGTCCTCGGTCCACTCCGCGCGTCCGGCGATGTCCGCCGGCGTGAGCCGGTCGAACCGGCGCGGATCGGCGAGCTGGGCCGCCGCGACGGCCTGGAACTCCACGGCCCGGTCGGCCGCCGCACGGAACGCCTGGGTCAGCTCCGTCGCCCGCGCCAGCAGTTCCTGCGGGTCCTCGATCGACTCCAGGTCGAAGAAGTGCTCGGGATCGGTGGCCGCTTCCGCGGGCTCGAAGAGCAGGGGCGCGGGGCGTAGCCGCGGTTCGTTCCTGCGCGGCGTGGGCTCCGCCATGTCTCGTCTCCTCCGTACGGTCGGTTCGCTGGGCACCGCCTTCGCGCGGCCCACCGTCCATTGTCCCGCGCCCCCGCAAGAGGCCCTCGGGAACGATCCTCAGGGGCGCCACTCCACCCCGGTGTTCGGCCGGATGGGCCGGGGTGCGGTCATGGGCGCCACTCCACCCGGTGTTCGGCCAGGTGGGCCAGTACCGCGTGGTTCGCCTCCCAGCCGTCCGGGCTGTGTTCACCGGC